>NZ_BOPD01000005.1:0-62919 GCF_016863575.1 Micromonospora sediminimaris | reverse complement strand
CGTCACCGGTAGGTGACGCCCGCCGCGGGGGGAGGTGATCAGGGTCAGCGGAGCCAGCCGAACCGCTTGACGATCGGCAGTCGTGCCCAGGTGCGGCCCAGGCCCCAGGTGTCACCGGCGTTTGTCACCGCGAGCAGGGCCAGCACGCCGGCGTAGACGAGGTGGTCGTCCATGAAGGGGTTGTTCTCCGGAGGCAGGACGGCCGTCCACATCAGCACCAGCAGTAGACCACCGGCCGCGGCGGCGACGCGCACTCCGATACCGAGCAGCAGTGCGGTACCGATGGCGGCCAAGCCGATCATGAAGAGCCAGTCGGCCCAGGCGGCGCCGGCGATGCTGTTGTAGAAGCCCTGGAACGGGCCGGCGGCACCGAAGCTGAGGAAGCCCTTGGTCGGGCTGCCCCCGTTGATCCAGGCGTTCTTCGCCTCGGTGGCGAACCCCAGGCCGAACACCTTGTCCAGGAAGGCCCAGAGGAAGACCCAACCGAGCGCCAGGCGGAGCCCGGCGAGCAGGTAGCGGGTGGCCCGGGTGCGGAGGTTCTGCTCCTGGTTGGTCTCGGCCACCGGGGTCTTGGCGGCGGTGTTCCGCTCGATCATCGCGGTCATCATGTCCACGTCCCTTCTCTGCTTCGCACCGCGTGTCCCGGTGGCACTTCCATTTGACGCCCGGGGAGGCGGTGGCGATCAGGGCCAGCGGGCCGTTGCCGGCCGGGACCTTCGACCCCTGTTCGCCGGGACCGGTGACCGGTGCCGCCCTCGACGACCGTGCGTCGCGGCGGTCAGCGGGCGACGTAGAGATCGGCGAGCTGGGCGGAGAGCAGTGCGGGAGCCTCCGCCAACGACGGGCCGTACCAGGTCAGGTGCCGGCCGGACACCAGGGCGCAGGGAATGCCGGGAAACGCCTCCGGCCCGTCGTCGCGGGTGAAGCGGTACGGCTCGTCCGGCAGCACGACGAGCTCCGGTGCCTGGTCCCGCAGTTGCGGCAGGGCCGGTCGTGGATACCGCTGCGGCTGCTCGGCGTACGGGTTGTCGACGCCGAGCCGGCGCAGCAGATCCCCGGCGAAGGTCTCGGCGCCGAGCACCACCCAGGGCCGCCGCCAGACCGGCACCACCGCGCGTCGGCGGACCGGCGTTCCCGGCAGCGCGGCCCAGGCTCGGCGGGCCTTCGTCAGCCAGTGCGGTTCCGCTGCCGATCCCAGCTCCCGAAGCAGGTCGGCCAGCTCGGTCAGCGCACCGTCCACTGTGCGCGGATAGGTCACCCGGGTCGGTATCCCCGCCGCGGCCAGGGCGGTGGCGTCCTCCCGCCGGTTCTCCTCGACGTTGAGCAGGACCAGGTCCGGACGCAGCGCGCGGACCCGGTCCAGGTCCGGATACTTGGTGCCGCCCACCCGTGGCACGTCCAGGTCCGCCGGATGGGTGCACCAGTCGGTGGCACCGACCAGCACATCGGGCAGGGTCGCCGCCACCGCCTCGGTAAGCGACGGCACCAGGGACACCACCCGCACCCGTCCACCTCCTCGGCCCGGCTGCCGGTCGGTCCGGCGTGGAGCGCCGTCCGGTCACCGCCGGCCCGCCGGGGGAGCCGCCGGCATGATCGTCATCCTAGACTCGGTCGGCCGACGGGAGGAGAGCCTTGTCGAGCTGCCCGCGCACCGTCGTCCGGCCTCGCGGCCGCTGTCGGCCGGCAAGGAGAGGTTGAAGAGGACTCATGGGTACGACGATGACCGGTGACCACGATCGCGGGCTGTCGCAGGTGCCGGAGGACGCCGGGCGCGCCCCCGTGCAGGTCCGGGCGGAGCAGCGGATACATGCCGGGCTGCGGCTCGGCGAGATCGTCCGGCGTCGGCCGCCGGGTCTGACCGCGAGCCAGTGGAACACGGCCAGCCGGACGCTGTTCGACCATGTGGTCTGCACGGCGGCGACCGGACGGCCCGAGTTCGCCGTCGAGTTCCGGTCGCCGTCGACCGATGCCACAGCCCGGCGGGCCGAGCGGACCACGGAGGCTGTCGCCGCCGCGACCGGGCTGCCGTTGCTACGGGTCGTCTCGGCCACCCTGCGTACCGCCGGGCACGGGGCGCGGATCGTCGCGTACCTCGTCGACGCGCGTCGGTTCGCCGCCGGTGCCGCCGGATCTGACCTGGCGGGCGTCGGGTTCCGGGACATTGTCGGCCGGCTCCCCGACGGACGTGAGGGTGCGGTCAACGACCTCGGCGCGCTTGCCCGCGCCGAGGCGGTGCAGGGGTACGTGGCGCGTCGGCTGACCGATCCGATCCTGCGCGGGTTGCACGTGTGCTGGGCGCGCGGGCCGGCCGAGGGGTGGAGTTGGGCCGAGGTGCGTCCGGGCGAGGTGCTGGTGGAGCGGGTGACCGTGCAGGCGTACCGCCTCTCCTGCGGCGTCGAACCCGCCCGGCTGGCCGAGGACCTGGCCGTCCTCGCGGTCGGCGAGCGACTGCGGACGATCGAGTCGGACGCGCCGACGCTGGTGCCACTCGCAGATCTGCTGGCCGACATTCGGCAGCTGCGGGATCGACGCGACGAACTCGTCGGCGATTTCGCCTACGACCATCTCTGCCAGCGGTGACCGCATCCTGAGCGTTCGTCGACCGAGGGCGGACGGTGACCGGCCGGGCGCGGAAAGAAACATCGAAAAAAAGTTGGCGGCCTTTGAACCGCCGTCGGAGCAGGCCCGTACCTCACCGCGAATGGACAGGATCTCCCCAACCCGCACCGGCAGGTGCGGCAGACGGTGCGGAAAGGGCATCGTCGTTCGTCGACGTGCCACCGGTGCGTTCAGGCGGTCCCCGTCGAACGCGCCAACCAAGATTCCGTTCGGTCCGTCGAGTCACGAATCAGGAACCGGATCGAGAAGGAGAGCAATTCGATGCGCAGGTCAACCCGGTCGCGCCGACCAACCGGTAACGCGCGGACCAAGCGACTTCTGGCCGTTGGCGCCACGCTCGCTGTCTTCGGCGGCGTCGTCGCCGTGACCCAGATCTCGTCGGCCGGTGACCGACGGTCAAACCAGCAGCAGCGACCGGTGGCGGCAGAATGCGTCGCACCCAGCCCCGGCGCCACCGCGCCGGCCGCTCGGGGCGCCACCACGACCCGCACCTGGCAGAACGGCCGCTGGGTGGTCAACCACTGGGGCGACGGGCAGCAGACCGTCGAGGAGTGTCAGGAGACTCGCGACGGCACCGACGGCGCGACCGACGGCGCTTTCGCGGTGGCCTGCCCGGACGTGGTCAGCCGACTCCCGCAGGTGCCCGACCGGGCCCGCGCCGAGGTGGACCGCAACCTGAACGCGTTGCAGACCCAGATCACCGAGGCGGACGAGCGACTCGCCGCAGAGGGTGACCGCGGCGAGGGGTTCATCCGTAACGCCATCCTCAATCCGCTGGCCAGCAAGCGTCGAGCGACCATCGGCCGGATCACGATCGCCATCGACCGCTTCGGCCCCCGGCCACGCGGCCTCGGCAACCTCGCCACCTGCCAGGTGCAGCCGGTCGACAACAACAACGGCGGCAACGACGGCGGCAACGACGGCGGTAACGACGGGGACAACGACGGCGGTAACAACAACAACGGTCTCGACGTGCTGGCGAACAACTGTGACAACAGCCAGCTTCAGGCGCACGACGGTTTCCAGAACGGCAACCGCTGCATCAGCACCGCCTTCGGCGAGGTCGGTGCCGCAGCCAACAACCCGTCGCTGCTGATCACCGACTTCCCGCAGCAGATCAACCGTAACGAGGGCTTCTCGATCCAGGTCAGCACCCGCAACCTGGTCCGGGACCGGTTCCTCCCGGCCGGCCAGGGCGGCTACTACCTGGAGAGCTCGCTGCTCAACGGTGAGGGCCTGACCCGCGGTCACTTCCACACCGCCTGCCGGATGCTGAACAACACGGACGAGGCGCCTGCGCCGGAGCCGGTGCCGGCCTTCTTCGTGGCCACCGAGGACGGTGGCGGGGGCGCCCAGCCGGACCAGGTGACCATCCAGATCCCGGGCCTGCCGGACTCCGGCACCGCGCAGTGCGCGGTCTGGGCCGGTGACGGTTCGCACCGCATCCCGATGTCGGAGCGGGCCAACCAGACCCCGGCCTTCGACGCGGTGCGCATCCAGGTCAACTGACGCCGACGACTGAGGTCGTGCGGCTGAGACCAAACAGCGGGGCCGCCCGGAGAAATTCCGGGCGGCCCCGCTGCATGTAGGAAAGCCGGTGCAATCCTGCCGTGACCCGAGCCCTAACCGCGCCAGAGCGACATTCCCGCTGCTCAGCGGTTCTTGTACGCCTCGACCACCTCGACCGGGATGCGACCCCGTTCGGAAATCTTGTAGCCGTTCCGGACCGCCCATTCGCGGACGGCGCGGTTCTGCTCGCGGTTCATTCCGGGCGTGCCCGAACCGATGCCACGACGTGGGTTACGGCCCGTGTCGGCAGCACCACGGCCAAGGCGCCGGCCGGCATTGATAAACGGATCCAACGCCTTCCGCAGGACACCCGCGTTCTCGTCGGAAACGTCGATGGTGTACGCCACGCCATCCAGGCTGAACTCGACCGTACGGTCGGCCTTTCCGCCGTCGAGGTCGTCAGTCAGCACCGTGATTACTTGTTTGGCCATCGTCGATTACTCCCTGTGTCTGACGGGGTGTGCTCAAAGTTTGACTGATCGTCCGCCAATTACGCAACAAAAGCGCGCCCTGCGGCGGTTCGCGTTTTGCGTGACATCGAAATCCCCGATTTCGGATCTGCTCCGCGTGGGCGCGGCCGACTCACTGTGAGCCGCCTGCCGTGTGCTGGGTCACACGGCGGAACAACCGAGGCCCGTCGCGACTTGAGCCAGACACGCTCAACTCATACGCGATAGCAGGTGTTCGATGGCAACTCTTCCGGTACTTCCACTGACCGACGCCGTACTACTGCCCGGCATGGTCATTCCGGTGACCCTCGACCCGACCACCCAGGCCGCGGTCGACGCGGCCCGCGCCACCGGCGACCACAAGCTGCTCGCCGTGCCCCGCCTGGACGGCGAGTACGGCTCCGTCGGCGCGGTCGCGACAATCGAGAAGGTCGGTCGGCTGCCCAGCGGCGAACCGGCCGCCGTGATCCGTGGCATCGCCCGCGCCCGCATCGGCTCCGGAGTGCCCGGTCCCGGCGCGGCGCTGTGGGTCGAGGCGTCCGAGATCGACGAACCCGCCCCGGCCGGCAAAGCCCGGGAACTGGCCCGCGAGTACCGCGCCCTGGTCACCTCCGTGCTCCAGCAACGCGGCGCGTGGCAGGTCATCGACGCGGTGGAGCGGATGACCGACCTCGGGGAGCTGGCCGACTCGGCCGGCTACGCGCCCTGGCTCAGCCTGGCGCAGAAGACCGAACTGCTGGCCGCACCGGACGTCACCGCGCGGCTGGAACTGCTCGTCGGTTGGGTGAAGGACCACCTGGCCGAGCAGGAGGTCACCGAGCAGATCAACTCCGAGGTACGCGAAGAACTGGAGAAGACGCAGCGGGAGTTCCTGCTGCGCCAGCAGCTCGCCGCGATCCGTAAGGAACTCGGCGAGGACGCCCCGGACGGCTCGGCCGACTACCGGGCCCGCGTCGAGGCCGCCGACCTGCCCGAGAAGGTACGCGAGGCGGCCCTGCGGGAGGTCGGCAAACTGGAGCGGGCCAGCGACGCCTCCCCGGAGGCGGGTTGGATCCGTACCTGGCTCGACACGGTGCTGGAGATGCCATGGAGCACGCGTACCCAGGACAACACGGACCTGGCCGCGGCACGGGCCGTGCTCGACGCCGACCACGCCGGCCTGGCCGACGTCAAGGACCGCATCCTGGAGTACCTGGCGGTGCGCAACCGGCGCGCCGAACGTGACCTCGGGGTGGTCGGCGGCCGTGGCTCCGGTGCCGTGCTGGCCCTCGCGGGCCCGCCCGGTGTCGGCAAGACCAGCCTCGGCGAGTCGGTCGCCCGGGCACTCGGCCGGACGTTCGTCCGGGTCTCCCTCGGCGGCATCCGTGACGAGGCCGAGATCCGGGGACACCGTCGTACCTACGTGGGGGCGCTACCCGGGCGGATCGTCCGGGCGCTGCGCGAGGCGGGCTCGATGAACCCCGTGGTGCTGCTCGACGAGGTGGACAAGGTCTCCGTGGGGTACGCCGGCGACCCGGCCGCGGCCCTGCTGGAGGTGCTCGACCCGGCGCAGAACCACACCTTCCGGGACCACTACCTGGAGGTCGACCTCGACCTGTCCGATGTGCTGTTCCTGGCCACCGCCAACGTGGTGGAAGCCATCCCCGGACCGCTGCTGGACCGGATGGAACTTGTCACTCTGGACGGCTACACCGAGGACGAGAAGGTGGCCATCGCCCGCGACCACCTGCTGCCGCGCCAGCGGGAGCGGGCCGGGCTGACCACCGACGAGGTCGACGTGGACGCCGCGGCGTTGGCACGGATCGCCGGGGAGTACACCCGCGAGGCCGGCGTACGGCAGCTGGAGCGGGCCCTGGCGAAGATCATGCGGAAGGTGGCAGTGACCCTGGCCGACGACCCGACGCCCGCCCGCGTCGGCGCCGACGACCTGGTCCGCTACCTCGGCCGGCCGAAGCACACGCCGGAATCGGCGGAACGCACCGCGACACCTGGCGTGGCCACCGGACTGGCGGTCACCGGGGCCGGGGGAGACGTGCTGTTCATCGAGGCGACAAGCATGGACGGCGAGCCGGGGCTGACCCTCACCGGCCAGCTCGGCGACGTGATGAAGGAGTCGGCGCACATCGCCCTGTCCTACCTGCGCGCCAACGGCCGTCGCCTCGGCCTGGACCCGAACGCCCTCGCCGGGCGGCGGATCCACCTGCACGTCCCGGCGGGCGCGGTGCCCAAGGACGGGCCCAGCGCCGGCATCACGATGGTCACCGCCCTGGCGTCGCTGGCCAGCGGCCGACCGGTACGCCCCGAATTCGGGATGACCGGCGAGGTGACCCTCTCCGGGCGGGTGCTGCCCATCGGCGGCGTGAAGCAGAAGCTCCTCGCCGCCCACCGGGCCGGACTGACCGAGGTGATCATCCCGGCCCGCAACGAACCGGACCTGGACGACCTGCCGACCGAGGTTCGCGAGGCGCTGACCGTGCACACCCTGGCCGACGTCGCCGACGTACTCGCGTTGGCGCTGCGCCCGGCCGAGATCGATCCGGCGTCGTTGGGCGGGCAGCGCGTCACCGCCGCCTGACCGCGCTCGCGCCCCCGGTCAGCTGGCCGGGGGCGCGGCACAGCGGAGCAGGCGACGGCGGCCGGGGCGCGGGAGGGTGACCGAGATCAGCGGCGGTCGCGGCGGTCGCCGTCGTCGAATCGGCGCTCGCCGGGACGTCCCTCACGGTCCCGGCGGACGGTGGCCTTACGGCCCTTGATGGTGCTGCCGCGCAGCCCGGCGATGACCTCGTCGGCGACGCCGAGGGGCACCTCGACCAGCGAGAAGCGATCAGCGATCTCGATCGAGCCGATGTCCCTGCCCCGGACCCCGGTCTCCCCGGTGATCGCGCCCACCAGATCCTGCGGGCGCACCCCGGCCCGCCGGCCCACGCCGATGAAGACCTGGGTGGTGCCGGCGGTACGGGGCCGCGCCGGTCGGCGTTCGCCCCGGCCCTCGTACCCCGCCGACCGGCCCTCCCGAGGCGGGCGGACCGCCACCTGCGGGATCTCCTCCTCGGCCTCGTCGGAACCGGGCAGCGTCGCCTCGTGGGCCAGCTTCACGGCGGCGAGCGCCACCTCCATCAGGTCGAACTCGTCGCTGAGCGTCTCGACGATAACCCGGAACGGGTCCAGGTCGTCCTCCAGCAGGCTTTCCCGCAGCGCGGCCTGGGTCAGCTCCAGCCGACGGGTCCGTAGATCGGCGACCGTGGGGATCTTGTCGATCGTGATCCGCTGCCCGGTGACCCGCTCGATGGTCTTGAGCATCCGGTGCTCCCGGGGCTCGGCCAGGGTGATGGCCACCCCCTCCCGGCCGGCTCGGCCAACCCGACCGATGCGGTGCACGTACGACTCAGGTGCCGACGGCACGTCGAAGTTGACCACGTGGCTGAGCTGCTCGACGTCGAGCCCACGGGCCGCCACGTCGGTGGCGACCAGCAGATCGGCGGTGCCGGCGCGCAGCCGCCCCATCACCCGGTCCCGCTGCTCCTGGCTCATGCCGCCGTGCAGCGCCTCCGCCCGGTAACCGCGACCGTTCATCGTCTCGGTGAGCCGGTCCACCTCCTCCCGGCTGCGGCAGAACACGATCGCCGCGGTGGGCGACTCGACGTCCAGCACCCGCCCCAGCGCCGCTGGTTTGTGCGCCCGCGCCACCAGGTACGCGCTCTGCCGCACCCGGGGCGCCTCACCGGCCACCGGCTGCTCGCGGGCGATCAGGATGCGCACCGGATCGCTCAGGTGCGCTCGGGCCATCCCGTCGATACGCGCCGGCATGGTGGCCGAGAACAGCACCGTCTGCCGCTGCTCGGGGGTGTGTTCCAGGATCGCCTCGATGTCCTCGGCGAAGCCCATGTCGAGCATCTCGTCGGCCTCGTCCAGCACCACCGTGGCGAGGTTGCCCAGCCGCAGCGTGCCCCGGGCGATGTGGTCCAGAGCGCGGCCGGGAGTGGCCACCACGACGTCGATGCCGGCGTCCAGCGCCCGCAACTGCCGACCGATCGGCTGCCCGCCGTAGATCGGCAACACCCGCGCACCGAGGTCCTTGCCGTAGCGGTGAAACGCCTCGGAGACCTGCACCGCGAGTTCCCGGGTCGGCACCAGCACCAGCGCGTGCGGGTCGTCTCCGGCCCGGTCGTCGGGCATTCGCTGCAACAGCGGCAGGGCGAACGCCGCAGTCTTGCCCGTGCCCGTCGCCGCCTGCCCGAGCAGATCCCGGCCGCTCAGCAGCGGTGGGATCGCCTCCCGCTGGATCGGCGTGGGCTCCTCGTACCCGAGCGCGGCTAGTGCGGCGAGCAGTTCGGGTCGTAGGCCGAGTTCCGTGAAGGCGGGCGGCTCGGCGGACGGGTCGGGCAGTACGGGCGTGGAACTCATGGGTCAAGCCTTTCATCACCTCCCCTGGACCGCTGCGGCGACCACCCGAACATGTGCGCGGCGTCGCCGAGGGCGGTGCCGCCTTGGACGCCGCCGTCTCCCGACCGCTGACCGTCATCGCGGAGAGCGGACCTCGCCGCGACACCGCCAACGGTCCTGGACACCGCACTAGCATCGGGTCGTGACAGTCACCGTGCCGGCCGGCGGTCCGCAGGAGGCCCTCCTGCGACGGGTGATCGCGTACTTCGCCGCCAACGGTGTCGGCGACACCAGCCTGCGTACGCTCGCGGCCGAGATCGGGACCAGCCACCGGATGCTGATCTACCATTTCGGCTCCCGCGAAGGGCTGCTCACCGCGATGGTCGAGGCCGTCTGGCGGGACCAGCAGGAACTGCTCGACTCGCTGCTGCGCGAGGCGGCCGACGACCCGTACGACGGCGCCTGGCGTTTCTGGCTCCGGCTCGCCGACGATCGGGCGTTCGCGCCGCTGTTCTTCGAGATGTCGGCGGCGGCGATGCAGGGGCACGCGTGGGCCAGCGCGTTGCGCACCTGGATCACCTTCTGGACCGACCGGCTCGGCTGGTTCTTCGAGGAGGTTGGCCATCCGACCGCACAGGCGCGGATCCAGGCGCGGATGGCGATGGCGATGACCCGGGGCGTCCTGTTCGAGTTGGCGCTCACCGGCGACCGGGCGACGGCGGACGCCACCATGGCGGCCTTCCTGCAATCCACCCGGCCGATCAGCCGGGCCGGGTGACGCGCGCGGCGTGGGTGACGTCCGGCAACGGCTCAGGGGTGCGGCCCGCGCACCTCGGTCGTGACGAACCGAGCGAGTTCCGCCGCGAGCCGGCGGGGTTGGTCCTCCGGCACCAGGGTGTAACTGTCGTCGATCTCGATCAGTCGGCCGCGGGGAAACAGCGCCGCCAGCCGGGGGCCGTGCGACGGGGGCATGAGCTTGTCCTCGCGGGCCCAGGCCACGAGGACCGGGCGGTCGAATGACGCCAGCCGGTTCGGCAGGGCCCGCAGTTCCGCCTTCGGCGGGGTGGACAACGCGAAGGTGCGTAGGTCCCGTCGGATCGCCCGGTCCTGCTGCGCCGGTCGGAACCAGGCGTCCAGCACCTCGTCGGGGATCGGGTACTTGCTCATCCACCCCCAGGCGCCGGGAGCGCGCCGGAACCAGCCGAACCGTTGAAGCTGCATCGACAGCCACAGCGCACCCGGAAGTCGCGCGCTCATCGCCACCGCCTTGCCCGGCTTTCCGGGCGGGAAGTTGTCGAACGCCTCGCAGGCGACCAGCGCCAGACCGGCGATCCGGTCGGTCGGGCCGTCGGCCACGAGGAACTGGATGCCACCCCAGTCGTTGGCGACCAGGGTCACCTCACGCAGGTCCAGTGCGTCGAGCAGTTCCCCGACGAGGGCGGCGACGCCCCGATGGGTGACCAGTTCCGGCCGGTCCATCGGTCTCCGGTGGCTGCCGAGCGGCAGGGTGGGGCAGACGCAGCGCACGGTCGGACCGAGTTCGGCGACCACCCGGCGCCACAGGCTCGCGTCCATGTTCACACCGTGCAGCAGCACCAGGACTGGTCCGTCACCGCCGGTGTCGGTGTAGTCGATCGTCCCCGTGGTCAGGGTGATGGTCGGCATCGACCGTCCCTCCCGTCCGTCGACCGCACCTCCGCGGCACGGGTCGTTGTACCGAATGGTACAACGACCCCGCCCGGTCTGTGTGCCGCCGGGCGGCACGCGCCGGGCGAGTGGTCTGCCACGCCTTAGGGGGATACAGGAGTATTGCTCGCACTAAATCCGGATTGGTGTGGTTACTTTCTGTCACAAGGCGACCGTCGCGGCGGCAGAGAGGACCGATCATGCGAGTGCCCAGCCGAAGCCCGGGACACCGACCCGGTCTCCCCGTCACCCCGGCCCGCCGACGCCCACCGGGTATCGTGCGCCCGGTCACCGCGGCCCCGCCCGACCTCGCGGCCTACCGCGACGCCGTGGCCGAACTGTTGGTCGAGGTGAGCGCGCTCGCCGGGGTGAGCAGCGCGAAGGCTCGTCAGGTGCTGATCGACCAGCGGCTGCGGGAACCGGCCATCATGCAGGTGCTCGACGCCACCTCCCAGGGGCTGATCGGAGCCCGCGAGACCCTGCTGCTGGAGATGGCCCGGTACCAGCCGAACGAGCGCAGTTCCGCCGCTGACCTGGCCGCACTGGTGCGCATCTACCTGCTGTCCCGCATCGACGTGATGTGGTGGCGCGACGCCGCCACGTTCCTCACCGACACGGAGGTCGACCACAGCGCCGAACTTGTCGACCTGGAGTGGTTGCGGCGGCGAGGGCTGCTGCGGTTCCAGTACACCGAGCAGCCCCGCACGGTCGTCGGCCGGGGCGTACGCGCGCTGCGCCGCCGGGTGCTGCCCGACGCCACGCCGCGTACCGCCGGGTTGCTGTTCCGCCGGTCCCGCCGTGAGGTGATCGCCCTGCTCAACGACATCGGTCGCGAGTTCGCCGCGGCCACCCCGGCGGGCACGCCGCCGCTCTGGGTGACCAGCCTGGTCCGCAGCGCCGAACACCAGTACCGGTTGCGCCGCCTCGGGTACGCCGCCATGGTGCCCAGCGGCCACTGCCTGGGCTGGGCGGTCGACGTGGAGATGGAGTGGTACCGCCGCTTCGGGGTCCGGGACACCCTGGCCGGGCTGCTGCTGAACCGGCAACGGGTGGGCGAGATCAACGTGGTGGACGAGGGGCAGGCGTGGCACATCTGCCTCGCGCCGTCGGCGACGCTGCGGCTGCGCCGTGCGTACGAAGCCGAGATGGGGAGCTGACCGTGTGCGGGATCATGCTCAGCATCGGCCCGGAGGCGGACCCGGCGATCTTCCGGCGGATGCTCGGCACACTCGCGCCACGGGGCGAGGTGACCGAGACCCGACACGAGAGTGGTCTGCTCGCCGGCACCCGGCGGCTGCGGGTGGTGGATCGTGAGCGCGCCGTGCAGCCCTGGGTCTCCGCCGACGAGCGGTGGCTGCTCTGCTACAACGGCGAGGTCTTCAACCACCATGAACTGCGGTCGGAGCTGACCGCCCTCGGTCACCGGTTCCGCAGCGCCAGCGACACCGAGGTGGTGCTCGCGGCGTTCGAACACTGGGGCGAGCAGGTGGTGACCCGGTTGCGGGGCGAGTACGCCTTCGTCGTGGTGGAACGGGCCACCGGACGTGCGTACCTGGTCCGGGATCCGCTCGGCGTGAAGCCCCTGTACTGGGCGCGGACACCGGGGTGCCTGCACCTCGCCAGTGAGGTCAAGGCGCTGGTCCGGCTGGGCGCGCCGGTGGGCGAGGTGCCGCCGGGGCACCACGGTTGGGCCGACGCCGACGGTCACCCGCAGCTGCGACCGTACGTGGACCTGCTCGCCCTCGGCGCGGGCCGGCCGGTGGTGGCGGACCCGGACGAGGCCGCCCTGCTCGTCCGTGCCGCCCTCACCGACAGCCTCCGGGTGCGGCTGGACACCGACCTGACGGTGGGCGTGGTGCTCTCCGGCGGGTTGGACAGCTCGCTGGCGCTGCTGCACGCGGCCCAGCTGCACCCGGACTGTGTCGCCGTCACCGTCGGCGTGCCGGAGAGCCCGGACCTGGCGTACGCCCGGCGGCTGGCGAAGGATCTCGGCGTGGCGCACGAGGTGGTGGAGCTGCGCCCGCGCGACATCCGGCTCGCCGACGTGCGGGAGGCGATCCGGATCTCCGAGCTGACCGAGTACGGCGACATCATCAACGCGGTCGTCTCCGTGCCGATCTTCCGGCGGTTGCGGGAGTTGGGCGTCAAGGTGGTCCTCACCGGCGACGGCTCGGACGAGCTGTTCGGCGGCTACCCCATGTACCACGAGGTCGGTCCGGAGGCGTCCCGGCGACTCTTCCTGCACAAGATCCGCAACCTGTGCCGGACCGAGCTCCAGCGGGTCGACCGGACCAGCATGGCCTTCGGCGTCGAGGCCCGGGTGCCCTTCCTCGACCTCGCGCTCGTCGAGCTGGCGATGCGCTTGCCGATCGATTTGAAGCTGCGTGCCGGCCAGGAGAAGTGGATCGTCCGCCGGGCCTTCGCCGACGTGCTGCCCGACTACATCCGACGCCGGCCGAAGAACCCCATGTCGTACTCCTCCGGGCTGCACGAGCGGGCCCGGTTGTACAAGCCGCTCTTCGCCCGCCTGCACCGATCATTCGGCTACCACCTGCTGGAGCCGGTCCGCCGTGACTTCGACAGCGTGCTGATGCGCTGCGGCAACGACCTGGACGCCGCGCTCGCCGCCGGTCGGGCGAGGCCCGACTACACAGTGCTGGAACACGCCCGGGACCTGGTCGGTGCGGCGAAGTGGAACGCCACCCCGATCATGCGCCGGCTGGTGTCCCCACGTCGCAACCGCGGTGACGAGGCCCCGCTGCCCGGCTGAGTCGTTGTCGGCCGGTGGTGGCCCAGGATTGACTCTGACACGGTGTCAGCGCCGACCCTGGGGGAGCCATGTTGACCATCGGAGACTTCGCCAGCCTGGGCCGGGTGTCGGTCCGGATGCTGCGGCACTACGACAGCATCGGGCTGCTACCGCCGGCCGCCGTCGATCCGCACAGCGGCTACCGCTACTACACCGCCGCCCAGCTGGGTCGGCTCAACCGGGTGATCGCCCTCAAGGAGCTGGGCCTGACCCTGGCCCAGGTGCGGGCGATCCTCGACGAGGCGGTCGACCTGGTCGAGCTGCGGGGCATGCTGCGGCTGCGTCGGGCCCAGTTGGCGGCGCAGGTGGCGGCGGACACCGCCCGACTGTCCAGCGTCGAGGCGAGGCTCCACATGATTGAGACGGAGGGTCGGATGACCAGCCAGGATGTCGTGCTCAAGCAGGTGCCGTCGATCCGGGTCGCGGAGCTGAGTGCCGTCGCCCGCAGCTACGAACCCGCGGACATCGGTCCGGTACTGACGCCGCTCTACCCGGAGCTGTTCCGCCGGCTGGAGGCCGCCGGGGTCAACCCGGCCGGTCCGGCGGTGGCCTGGTACGACCAGGCCGTCGACGGCGACGGCGTCGTGGTGCACGCCGGGGTGGGGATCGAGGGCAGCCGGCAGGCGGTCGGCGGCATCACCGTGGTGGAACTGCCGGCGATCACGGCGGCGACGACGATCCACCACGGCCCGATGGACACGGCCGACCGCAGCCTGCAGGTGCTGGCCCGCTGGATCGAGGAGAACGACTGGCGGACGGACGGCTACGCGCGCGAACTCTACGTGGAGTACTGGCCGGAGGAGGCCGACAAGGGGGTCACCGAGTTGCAGCTACCGGTCCGTCGAGCCTGAGCCGAGCGGCGTGGCCGGGTGACCGGCCACGCCGCCCGGCCCCGATCAGGGTCAGCCGGTGAGCAGCAGGGCACCGACCGCGGCGAGGGTGCCGAGCACCGCGACCACGGCGCTGGTCAGCAGGAACCGGGCCGCCGGCACCCGGACCCGGGCGGCCCGGCATCGTTCCAGCCACAGCAGCGTCGCCAGAGACGCCCAGGGCAGCGCCAGCGGTCCCACGTTGGTGCCGATCAGGAGCGCCAGCAGTCGCTGCCGTTCCTGGGCGGGCAGCACCACCTCGCCGGCCAGATAGGCCGGCAGGTTGTTCACCAGATTGGCCAGCAGGGCTCCGGTGCCACCTGCGCGCAGCGCGCCGAGCACCCCGCCGTCCGGCCCGATCAGCCCGGCCACCAGGTCGTTCAACCCGTGCCGACCGATGGTCTGGATCACCAGGAACAGCCCGGTGACGAAGAGCAGCAACCGCCAGGGGACCAGCGCGTACCGCAGCGTGCGGGGCGAGCGGATGGCGAAGGCGAGCACCAGCGGACCGGCGGCGACCGTCGAGCCGAGGCCGACCGGTACGCCGGCCAGGATCGCGCCGACGAAGAGCAGGCAGCCGGCGAGCGCGGTGCGGTACAGCACCCCATCGGGCGGGCGGTGTGCCGCCGGTGCCGGGAACCGGTTGCCGGGCGGCCGGGCCGGCCGCCACCAGCAGTACCAGAGCAGCACCGTGGTGACCGCGAGCACGGCCAGTTGCGGCAGCCACATCAGGCTCGCGTACGTGAGCGGGTCCAGGCCGATCCGGTCCGCGGCGAGCAGGTTGGTCAGGTTGGACACCGGCAGCAGCAGGCTGGCCGTGTTCGCCAGCCAGACGGTGGTGACCGCCAGCGGCGCCACCGCGGTGCGCAGGGTGGCCGCCAGGGTGAGCAGCACCGGGGTGAGCAGCACGGCGGTGGTGTCCA
The DNA here is from genome assembly GCF_016863575.1 of Micromonospora sediminimaris. NCBI lineage: Bacteria > Bacillati > Actinomycetota > Actinomycetes > Micromonosporales > Micromonosporaceae > Micromonospora > Micromonospora sediminimaris. Next base: position 47,612 of record NZ_BOPD01000005.1, on the reverse strand, counting down.
GGTTGAGCACGACGGTGGTCGCCGCGGCGAAGCCGACGCAGAGTGCGAACAACGCGGGCCAGCTACCGCCGGCGGCCACGGCCAGCCGGGTGGCGAGCACGTCGAAGACACCGGCGGCTGCGGTCAGTTCGGCGAGGACCACCACGGTGCCGAGGAAGAGCAGCAGTGGCAGGATCCGGCCGAGGGTGGCGGCGGCCTCGGGGCGGGGCAACAGCCCGGTCGCGACGCAACCGGCCCCGACGACGGCGAGCAGAACGGCGATCGCGTCGAGCGGGTGGGGTCGGCGGTGGGGCGGTCGGATCGGGGCGGGCGGGGCAGCCCCGGCAGTGGTCACGATCGGCCATCCTGACACGCCCGGCGTACCCCGCCGGTCTCGGTGTCGTCGCAGGTGACGGCCGGCACGGCCGGCGGTGGCAGCGGAGCCGCGGCGGCGGTGGGGGACGGTGGTGACGACGGACCCGCGACGGCGGCCTGCCGACAGCACCCGGGTGGATGGTATCGGCAGGCCGCCGCTGGTGCCGCCCGGTCAGCCGGCGGGCGGGTACGGGTCGTCCTGGTAGGTGTACTCGGTTTCGATCTTGCCGTCGGCCGTGTGCACCACGAGCTGGCTGGGTTCGTTGCCGTGTGCCGTCTCGCGCCCGGCCTCGACCGCCCGCTGCTTCGTGTCGTACGTCCCGACGACGGTGCTGCCCTGCTCGACCTTCCAGCCGGCGCCGTCGGGCACCACGTGGTACTCGTTGCGCGTCATCTCACACCCCTTCCCTGCGTGACGGACGTGGTACCCGGGACAGGCGGGAGGAAACGCGACAGTCGATGCGGCTGTTACGCGGTCGGGCCCGGCCACCCCGTACGGGGGTGACCGGGCCCGGTCGGTGCGCTGGTCCTACCAGCTCAGGTAGCTGGGCTGGGTCTGGACGTTCAGCTCGCGGAAGTGGGCCAGCTTCGCCGTCCACGTCCGCCAGTCGTTGAGCGCCAGCACGTCGAGCCCCTTCTGGATGTCGGAGGAGTAGATGTGCCCGTTGTAGTAGTAGGCCGACCAGGAGCCACCCACGATCAGCTGGCTGTCCGACAGCGGACCGCGCTCCCAGTAGCCGATCTCCTTCGGCTTGCGGGAGTTGGTGAAGTCCCACACCGAGACGCCGCCCTGGTACCAGGCCTGGACCATGATGTCCTTGCCGAGGACGGGGATGAGCGAGCCGTTGTGGGCCACGCAGTTCTCGGTGTCGCCGTTGGTACGGGGGATCTTGTAGTAGCTGCGGAACTCCAGCTTCCGCTGGTCACCCCGACCGGTGATGTCGTAGATGGCGTTGGCGCCACGCTCCGGGCCCACGGTCTCGTTGCAGGTGGCGCCGCCGCCACCGCCCAGCTCGTCGGTGAAGACGACCTTGGTGCCACGGTTGTTGAAGGTGGCCGAGTGCCAGAACGCGAAGTTGGTGGTGTCCCGCACGGTGTGCAGCACCCGCGGCGCCTCCCGCTTGCTGATGTCCAGCAGCACCCCGTCACCCATGCAGGCGCCGGCGGCGAGGTCCTTCGTCGGGTACGCGGTGATGTCGTGGCAGCCCGTGGTCGCCGAGCCGCCGGTACGACCCTCGTAGCCACCGTCGGGGAAGAGGTTCGGCGTGGCGATGACGGCCGCGTCGGTCGGCTTCTTCAGCGGCACCTTGACGATGCTGATCGAGTCGTGCGGCGGCTGGCAGTCCGGGAAGGCGGCGTTCGGGCTGTACGAGGAGACGTACAGGTAGACCGACTTCTTGTCCTTCGCCGGTACCAGCGTGTGGGTGTGCGAGCCGCAGGCCGTCTCGACCGCCTTGACGTACCGCGGGCTGGCCTTGTGCTTGATGTCGAAGATCTTGATGCCCTCCCACGATGCCTTGTTCGTGGCGGACTGGGAGGTGCTGCTGCACGAGTCGTCGTTGCGGGACGAGTCCGTGGACAGGAAGAGCAGGTCGCCGTAGACGGAGACGTCGTTCTGCGCGCCCGGGCAGAGCACCTGGGAGACGATCTTCGGCTTGCTCGGCTTGGCGACGTCGTAGATGACGAAGCCGTCGTAGTTGCCGACGAAGGCGTACCTGCCCTGGAAGGCGATGTCGGTGCCGAGCGCCGCGGTGGTGTCGAACGGCGCCTGCTTCGGCAGGTTGGCGATCAGCTTGAGGTTGGGGCTGCTGGCAATCTCGTCGACACCGAGCGGTGCCTGGACGGCTGCGGCGGGCTCGCTGGCCGCCGACGAGACCGTCTGTGCGTTGCCGGGCGAGGCAACGGCGATGCTGGCGAGGAGGAGCCCGGTGGCGGCCACACTGACGATACGCAGTTGCCGCCCCCGTGGCAGGGTCGATCCGACCATCGGCGACGCCCTTCGAGAGGGGTAGTGACGTTGGCCGTACCCTACTCGTAGATGAGATTCATCGATGTGATCCAGCTCACATTCTATGTCCAATGTGAATGGTTACGATCGCAGCGACCTCGACCCGGAGGAGGTGTGGCATGACCGCCCGACGCGGACGGCTACTCGCCGCCGTCACATCGGTTGCCGTGGCGCTGGCCGCCGGAGCCTTCGCGTTGCGCGGTGTCTCCGCATCGGACGATCCGGCCCCGGCAACCGCCACCGCGCCCGCCACCGCCAGCCCCGCGCCGGCCCCGGCGGACGCCTCCGCGCCACCGGTCATCGTGCCGGGTCGTCCGGGTGAGGAAGCCGTCGAACGCCCCGCCGACGAGGTCCGCAACGACGCGCCGCCGCGCTACAACGGGCTGGACACCTGGTTCGTCCGGATGATGATCCCGCACCACGAGCAGGCGCTGGAGATGGCCGAGCTGGCCACCGACCGGTCCGCCGAGCCGCAGGTGCGTGCCCTCGCCGACCGGATCCGGGCCAGCCAGGGGCCGGAGATCGGCGTGCTGCGGGCCTGGCTGACCGCGCGGGGCCTCTCCGCCGGTGTCGACGGGCACGACCACGCCACGATGCGCGGGATGCAGTCGGCCGAGGCGATGCGCCGGCTCGCGGCCGCCCGGGGCACCGACTTCGACCGTCTCTTCCTGCGGATGATGACCGATCACCACGAGGGCGCCGTGGTGATGGCGACCGACGTGCTGAAGGTGGGGGTCGACCTGACCGTGGAGCAGTTCGCCACCTCCGTGGCCAGCGAGCAGTCCGTCGAGATCGCCCGGATGCGCGACCTGCTGCCGTCCTGACCGATCCAGCTCCGGGAGGCCGGGAGCACCTTTCGCGTCCGTCGCCGGGATGCCTCGTACGCTGGGTGCACGATGAATGCGATGATCTTCGGCCGGCGGTTGCCCGCGGTCGCCTTCGACGTTGCCCTTGCCGGCCTGGTGGCCCTGGTCAGCGTGGCCGGCGGGCCGGTGCAGCCGGGCGGCTGGTGGTCCAGTTCCATAGGTGTCGCGATGGCGCTGGCGCTGCTGTTCCGCCGCGTCCGCCCGGTGACGGTGACCGTCGTGGTGGCGGCGCTGGCCTTCGCCCAGGTCGCCCTCGGGTGGGCGCCGATGCTCTACGACGTGGCGGTCCTGATCGCCCTCTACGGCGTGGTCAAGTACGCCGAGCGGCTACGCGACGGCGCCATCGCCGGAGTGGTGGCCGTGCTCGGAGCGGTCTTCGCCGCCGTGCGGGATCCGTTGCCGGCCGCCTGGTACTACGCCGCCGTCTACTACACCCTGCTCACCGGGGCGGTCTGGCTGGTGGCCCTGAACGTCCGTACCCGCCGGCAGTACGTGCTCAGCCTGGAGGAGCGGGCGGCCACCCTCGAACGGGAGCGGGAGGCCGAGGCGCGGGCGGCGGTGGCGGAGGAACGCACCCGCATCGCCCGCGAACTGCACGACGTCGTGGCGCACAGCATGGCAGTCATGATCGTTCAGGCGGACGGGGCCCGGTACATGATCGACCAGAATCCCGACACCTCCCGGGACGCGCTCAAGATCGTGGCGGACACCGGCCGGCAGGGACTGGAGGACATGCGTCGGCTGGTGGGCGTACTGCGCGAAGCGAACCCTCCGGAACCAGTGCCCACACCGGCCGTACGACCCGTGCCCGACCCGGCCGGGCCCGACCACCGGCGGCCCTCGGTGGCCGAGCTGCCCGCCCTGCTGGACCGGTTCCGGGAGGCCGGGTTGCGGGTGCGCTACACGGTCACCGGCAGATCCGTCCCGCTGCCGCCCGCGCTGGAACTGACCGTGCACCGGTTGGCGCAGGAAGCGTTGACAAACGTGCTCAAGCACGCCGGGGTGGGAGCGAGCGTGGAGCTCACGCTGGCGCATACCGCAGACGGTGTCGCGCTCGCGGTGGTCGACGACGGTCGCGGTCACGGACCGCTCACCCCGACACCGCCGGGTGGTCACGGGCTGGTCGGCATGCGCGAACGGGTCTCGGTGTACGACGGCACCCTCACCGCCGGTGCCCGACTTGCCGGTGGCTGGCAGGTACGGGCGTGGCTGCCGCTGCCGTCGTCCCCCGGCTCGGAGGTGCTCGCGGCATGACGATCCGGGTGGTGATCGTGGATGACCAGGCGCTCGTGCGAGCCGGCTTCCGGATGGTGCTGGACTCCCAGCCCGATCTTGAGGTGGTGGGCGAGGCGATCGACGGCGCGGACGCGCTGCGGGTACTCGACCGCGTCCCGGCGGACGTGGTGGTGATGGACATCCGGATGCCGACGATGGACGGGGTGGAGGCCACCCGGCGGCTCTGCGCCAACCGGCCGGCCGGAGGACCGAGAGTGCTGGTGCTGACCACCTTCGACACCGAAGCGGACGCGTTCGCCGCGTTGCGCGCGGGAGCCAGCGGCTTCCTGCTCAAGAACGTCCCTCCGGAGGAACTGCTGACCGCGATCCGGGTCGTCGCCGGCGGCGACTCGGTGGTCGCCCCGTCGATCACCCGCCGGCTGCTCGACCGGTTCGCCGGACAGCTCGGCAGCGGGCCCACCGAGAACCCCCGGCTGGCCCAGCTCACCGACCGGGAACGGGAGATCCTGCTGCTGGTCGCGCAGGGTCTGGCCAACGCGGAGATCGCCGCCCGGGTACACGTCGCCGAGGCGACGGTGAAGACCCACGTCGGCCGGATCCTGGCCAAGCTCCAGCTCCGCGACCGGGTGCAGGCCGTGGTGCTGGCGTACGAGAGCGGCCTGGTCACCCCGGGCGCTGAGGGCCCGCGTACGACCTGAGGCGTACGGGAGTGGCCGGGGCGGGACGACCTGAGGCGTACCGAGGTCGAGCGTCCGGGTTGATCTCGACAGGCCGGTGGTCTCCATAGCGTCGGGGACGTCCGACATCCACCGTCCCACGGAGCAGCACGTGTCGATCGCACCACCCGTCCACGTCACCGCCGGTGTCGCCGTCACCGCTCGGAGCCTGCGCAAGCAGTACGGCACCGGCCCGGCCGCCGTCGTCGCCCTCGACGACCTCGACGTCGACTTCGCCGCCGGCCGCTTCACGGCCATCATGGGCCCCTCCGGCTCCGGCAAGTCGACCCTGATGCACTGCCTGGCCGGCCTGGACCGCCCCACCGCCGGAACGGTACGCGTGGGCGACACCGAGCTGGGCCGCCTCGACGACCGCCGGCTGACCCTGCTGCGTCGCGACCGGATCGGCTTCGTGTTCCAGAAGTTCAACCTGCTGCCGGCGCTGCGCGCGGAGGAGAACATCACCCTGCCGTTGGACATCGCCGGACGGCGGCCGGACCCGGCCTGGCTGCGGCAGGTGGTCGCGGCGGTGGGACTGACCGACCGGCTGCGGCACCGTCCGGCCGAACTCTCCGGTGGCCAGCAGCAGCGCGTCGCGGTGGCCCGGGCACTGATCACCAAACCGTGGGTGATCTTCGCCGACGAGCCCACGGGCAACCTGGACTCCCGCGCCGGGGCAGAGGTGCTGCGGCTGCTGCGCGAGGCGGTCGACACCCTCGGGCAGACCGTGGTGATGGTGACCCACGACCCGGTCGCCGCCGCCCACGCCGATCGGGTGGTCTTCCTCGCCGACGGTCGGCTCGTCCGGGAACTGGCCGAGCCGACCGCCGAGCGGATCCTCGACGTGCTCGGTCGTCTGGACACCGACGCCACGGCCCCGGCCGGAGGGCGCTGACATGATCAGGCTGACCCTGCGGTCGTTGCGCGCCGAGGCGGCGCGCATGCTGCTGTCCACCCTCGCCGTCGTCCTCGGGGTGGCCTTCATCGCCGGCACGTTGATCTTCGTGGACGGGATGCGGGCCGGTGCCTACGACCGGGCCGGCACCTTCGACCGCCACACCGACGTCGGTGTCTACCGGGACGAGGTGATCGACGCGTCCCTGGTCGAACGGGTGCGCGCGGTCGACGGGGTACGCGCCGCCGAGGGCGAGCTGATCGGCACCGGCGGGCTGGTCGGCTCCGACGGCCGTCCGGTGCTCGGCCACGGGGTCCTCGCCGCGATCCCCACCGATCCCGCCCTCCAGTCGTACGACGTGGTGGCCGGCCGCCTGCCCGCCCGCACCGGCGAGCTGGTGCTCGACCAGCGGACCGTCACGGCGCAGGGGTTCGACCTCGGCGCGCCGGTACGTGTCGGCGGCGCCAGCGGCGCGGCCCGCCCGTACACCCTGGTGGGCGCGGTCGACGTGGCCGGTACTGCGCGCGACGTCGGTGGTCCGTACATCGGTCTGGTGGGTGCCGACGCCCTCGCCGCGACCGACCGCGGCGGCTACGACCGGATCATGGTGGCGGCCGAGGCGGGTACGACCGATCGGTTGCTCGCCGAGCGGATCGCCGAGGCGGTCGGCGCGGACACCACCGTACGCACCCGACAGGAGATCCTCGACGCCGCTGTGGCCGAGGAGGTTCGCGACCTGAGCCAGTTCAACATGGTGCTGCTCACCTTCGCCGGGGTGGCCGTGGTGGTCGCCGCCTTCGTCATCGCCAACACGTTCACGATCGTGCTCGCCCAGCGCACCCGGCGGACCGCGCTGCTGCGCCTGGTCGGTGCCACCCGGGAACAGGTGTTCCGGGCCACGCTGCTGGAGTCGGTAGCGGTCGGGCTCGCCGCCTCGACCCTCGGCGTGGGGCTCGGTGCCGGGCTGGCGGCCGGCCTCAACCTGTTGATGGCGCGGCTGGACACCCCGTTGCACGGCGAGCCGACCCTCACCGTCGGCACCGTGCTGGGCTGCCTCGCCGCCGGCACGGCCCTCACGGTCGGCGCGGCACTCGTACCGGCCTGGCAGGGCACCCGGGTCGCCCCGGTGGCCGCGTTGACCGACGCCGCCGTCCAGGTCGCCCGCCCCGCCGGCCGGGTACGCCTGGCGCTCGGCGCGATCGTCCTCGCCTGCGGGGTGGCGGCACTGGTCGGCGCGGCCTCGGCGGGGCAGGTCGTGCTGGTGGCCCTGGGCGGGGTGCTCAGCTTCCTCGGCCTGGTCCTGTTCGGTCCGGTGCTGGTGCCGGCGTTGGTGCGGTTGTTCGGCGTCCCGACCCGCAGGATCTTCGGGAGGACCAGCTCCCTCGCCGTGGCCAACGCGGTCCGCAATCCGCGACGGCTCGCCGCGACCGCCACCGCGCTGGTGATCGGGATCGGCCTGGTCTCCTCCTTCGTGGTGGGCGCGCAGAGCACCAAGGCGGCCATCGAGCGCAGCGTCGACGCCGAGGTGGGCGTGGACTTCGTGGTGACCGGGATCGGGGTGGAGCTGCCCGCCGGGGTCGTCGACGCGCTGGCCGACCGGCCGGAGCTGGGCACGGTGCACGAGTGGCGTACGCACGTGGTCGCCGACGTCGAGTTCCGGGCCGCCGCCCCGGCGCTGGTCGGTCACCGGGTCGACCGGGTGCTCACCGGGCAGCTCGACCGGTTCGGACCGGGTCGGCTGCTGGTGCACCGGGAGCTGGCCGGTCGGCGTGGTTGGTCGGCGGGGGAGACGGTGACCCTGCACGGACGCTCGTTCGAGGTGGCGGCGGTGGTCGTCGGCACCGGACCCGAGGCCGACAACGGGCGGGTACCGGAGGGTCACGTCGTCGAGCTGGACGACGCCGACTTCACCCGGCTCTTCCCCGACGAGCGGGGCCACCTGGCGGAGGTCGACCCGGCGGCGGGGGTGTCCGCCACTGCGGCCCGGGCCGCGATCGAGGCGGTCCTGGTCGACTACCCGACGGTCAACCTGATGGACCAGGCGGCGTACAAACGGATGCTCACCGGCACCGTGGACATGCTGCTGGCGTTCGTGGTGGCACTGCTCGGACTGGCGGTGGTGATCGCGTTGGTCGGGGTGGCCAACACGCTGAGCCTGTCGGTGGTGGAACGCACCCGGGAGAACGCGGTGCTGCGGGCGGTCGGTCTGACCCGTGGGCGGATGCGGGGCATGCTGGCCGTCGAGGCGGTGCTCACCGCGCTGGTCGGCGCGGTGCTCGGCGTCGCCCTCGGCACCGGGGTCGCCGCCTCGGCGATGGCCGTGCTGTCCCGGATCGCCGGCGAGTTCACCCTCGTCCTGCCGTGGGGACAGCTCGGCGGCATCCTCGGGATCGCGGTGCTGGCGGCGCTTGTCGCATCGGTGCTGCCGGCCCGCCGGGCCCTGGCGCTGCCCGTCGTCGAGGCACTCGCGGACCGCTGATCAGAGGCGTTCCACCGTGGGGCCGGTGCAGCGGTTGCGGGTGTCGAAGACGTATCGGGCATGCCGGACCACGAGGTCGTAGTCGAACACGTCGTGGTCGGTGACCACCACGACACCGTCGGCCTCGCGCAGCTCGCGCTCGGTCAGGCTCACCGTCAGCACCCCGGCGGGCAGGTGGTGCGCCTCGGCGTACGGCTCGACCGCCCGGACCTCGGCGCCGAGTTCCCGCAGCCGGCGGGCGACCTCCACGGCCGGCGAGTCGCGCATGTCACCGGTGTTGCGCTTGTACGCCAGCCCGAGCAGCAGCAGCCGGGCGTCCTTGACCGCCCGCCCGGAGCGGTTCAGCCCGGCCATCACCCGTTGCGCCACGTGTTCGGGCATCTCGTGGTTGACGTCGTTGGCCAGCTCGATGAACCGGAACTGCCGGCCGAGGCGGCGCTTGACCTGCCAGGAGAGGTAGCAGGGGTCGATCGGCAGGCAGTGCCCGCCGACGCCGGGCCCGGGCCGGAACGGCATGAATCCGAACGGCTTCGTCTCGGCCGCCTCGATGGCCTGCCACACGTCGATGTCCAACTGGTGCGAGAGCATCGTCAGCTCGTTGACCAGGGCTATGTTGACCTGCCGGAAGGTGTTCTCGATGAGTTTGGTCAGCTCGGCTACCCGGGTCGAGTCCACCGGGACCGTGCGTTCCACGAGGCGCCGGTAGAACGAGTCGATCCGGGTGAGCGCGGCGGCGTCCACCCCGGAAACCACCTTCGGGGTGTTGGCCAGCCGCCAGGTCGGGTTGCCCGGGTCGATCCGCTCGGGGCTGTACCCGAGGTGGAAGTCCCCTGGGCTGCGCAGCCCGCTGGCCGCCTCCAACAGCGGTCGGAGCAGCTCCTCGGTGGTGCCGGGGTAGGTGGTGGATTCCAGGACCACCGTACAACCGGGCCGCAGGTACGGTCCGATCCCCGTGCCGGCCTGCTCCACGAAGCTCAGGTCGGGGGTGCCGTCACGCAGCGGAGTGGGCACGGTGATGACGCAGATGTCGAAGTCCTTGGCATCGGCGTACTCGGTGCTCGGGCGGTACCGACCGCTGGCCAGCGCACGGCCGAGCCGGTCGGCGGGAATGTCCGACACGAACGACTCGCCCGAAGCGAGGCGCTTGATCCGGTCGGCGTCGACGTCGAGGCCGACCACGTCCAGACCGGCCTCGACGGCCTGCATGGCCAGCGGCAGACCGACGTAACCCTGGCCGACGACGACCAATTTCTCCACGCTCACCCGAACTCCCGAACAGTAGGAGATAACTGCTGGTGAGGAGCCTAGAGCGCAGTGTGGTGCCGTACGTCCGTTTCGGGGATTTAGAGCGACCGGCCGGTGAGGTCAGCCGCCCCCCTCGCCCTCGCCGGTGCCCGGCTCACCGTCCGGCGGCGTGGTGGGCGTGGACGGCGTGGTGGGTGTCGACGACGCCGGACTGCTGGGCGTATCCGTCGGCTCCGGGTCGGGGCTGGGCGTGGTCGGGTCCGGCGACGCGGGCTCGCTCGACTCGCTGGGCTGCGGCGAAGACGGCTCAGGCGACGGAGACTCGCTCGGCCGGGTCGTCGAACCGGCCGGACGCAGCGACGGCGCCTGCGCCGGTGCGCTCTCCTGCGGGCTCGGTGGTGCCGCTTCCTCGTCGGTGGACTCCACCGTCGGTGCGGTGGTCGGCAGCTTGACCGCCGGGGTGTTGGCCTCCTGGGTGGCGCCGAGCGCTGCGCCGAGCGCCGTCATCCCGACCAGCACGGCGGTCAGCGCGCCCACCAACTTGCCGCGACGCCGACGGCCCGGTGGCGGTGCGTCGATCACCGGCAGTCCGGTGCGTGTGTCCGGCCCGGCGTCGCGCAGCGCCGTGGCCGCCGGGACCACCGTGGTGGGCAGGGAGCCCTCGGATACGGCTGCCCGTGCCGCCTCCGCCATCGCCGCCGCGCTGCTGAACCGGTCGGCCGGGTCCTTGGCCAGGGCCCGGTCGACCAGCACCCGCACCGCTTCCGGGATGTCGTGGGGCAGTTCCGGTGGTGGGTCGTCGAGATGCCGGACGGCGACCTGGAGAGGGTTGTCGCCGGTGAACGGCGGACTGCCGGTCAGACAGCAGTAGGCGACGGCACCGAGCGCGTACAGGTCCGTCGCGCCGGAGACCGGTCGCCCGGCGGCCTGCTCGGGAGCCATGTACAGAGCGGTGCCCGGCACGGCGTTGGTGCTGGTGATGCTGGTGACGTTCGTCGAACGGGCCACGCCGAAGTCGACCAGGACGACCGTGCCGTCCTCCTGGATCAGCAGGTTGCTCGGTTTGACGTCGCGGTGCACGATCCCGCCGACGTGCGCGGCGTGCAACGCCTGGGCCGCCTGCGCCACCACCGACATGGTCAGGCCGACGTCCAGGCGACCCTCGGCCTCGATCCGCTTGGACAGCGGCTGACCGGTGACGAACTCCATGACCAGGTAGTCGGCCCGGCCACCGTCGGGCAGATCGTCCTCACCGCAGTCGTAGACCTGCACGATTCCCGGGTGCCGCAGCGCCGCCATGATCCGTGCCTCGGCGCGGAACCGGGCGATGAAATCGGGGTCGGAGACGAGCGAGGGCAGCAGCACCTTGACCGCGACCTGCCGTCCGAGGATCAGGTCGGTCGCCCGCCAGACGTCGCCCATGCCGCCGGTGGCGACACGCTCGTCCAAGCGGTAGCGACCGCTGAGTACGACCTCCGAAGACAACACGGCATTACCGTACCCACCGCGAGCCCGAACGGCGCGTCGGCGGGTCGGGCCGTGCCGATGGTCGGCCCGTTGTCCGAATCGACGGACCCGTCGACCGCGGACCGCGGTTGTCCCAGGGTGACCAGGACGGCACAGGGCGCCACATTGTCGTCGGTGTCGGTCCGGTCCGACTGTCCGCAGCGTCGTGGGCCCGCGCCGCGTTACGGCGAACCGCGGTTGCGCAGGTAGACAATTCTCACTGCGGGTGTGCCCGCCACGTCCCGGTCCGGCGGTGTCGGCGCTTCGAACGTCGGCCCAACCTCGGTCGGCTGGGACTGGCGCGCGGTCAGGTTGTGGTCCTCGGCGTTGTCGGCGAGAATCCGCTACCGGGCCGCACGAGCCCGGTTCGTTCAGGTCAACGGGGGTGGGGTGCGGAGCGAGGTCCGGGGCGCGGAGTCGGCCGAGTCGAGGCGTGCCGCCCCTCGGTGGGCCTCCCGAGAGCGGCCGGTGGGGCGGCGGTGCGACCGTGACCGGTGAACTGGACGAACTGGTGGTGGCCGCCCGGGCGGGCGACGAGGACGCCTTCCGTAACCTTTACCGCAACCTTCAGCCCGGGCTGCTGCGCTACCTGACCGCCCTGGTCGGTGCGGACGCCGAGGACGTCGCGTCGGAGACCTGGTTGCAGGTGGCCCGCGACCTGCCCACCTTCACCGGCGGCCAGTTTCGTGCCTGGGTCGTCACCATCGCCAGGAACCGAGCCATGGACCACCTGCGCCGGCAGCGCCGTCGCCCCGCCTTGTCAGTGCCCGTGCAGGAACTCAGCGAGTTGGCCGGGGACGCGGACACCGCCGAACGGGCGGGCGAGAGTCTCGGCACCGAGGCCGCGCTCGCGATGATCGCCAGCCTGCCGCCCCGGGAGGCCGAGGCGGTGCTGCTGCGGGCCGTGATCGGGCTCGATGCCGAGACCGCCGGGCGGGTGCTCGGCCGTCGGGCCGGTGCGGTGCGTACCGCCGCCCACCGTGGCCTGCGCCGGCTGGCCGTGCTGCTGGACCAGCGAGCTGCGAGCACCGCACCCGACGACGTCCCGACCGGGGCCGACATCCGGGCCCGGCGACGAGCCGGCCTGCCGCCGCAGACCGAACCGGTGGACGGCTGACATGCGTGGACTGCGAGTGATGCTGAGCCGGTCGCGACGCGGCGACCACGAGCGGCTGCTGGATGCCGCCCCGCACGCCGGACCCACGCGTACGGCACCGGGACCGACCGGCCCGCTCGCCGACCTGTTACGGGCCGCCGCCGGTCCGGCGCGGGAGCGGGAACTGGCCGGCGAGGAGGCCGCCGTCGCGGCGTTCCGCACCGCCCGCCAACCTGGGGCGGCGGCGTCGACGCCCCGGCGACGACGGCGCCGGTTCACCGTTGGCGCGGTGGCCTGGGTCGCCGGTCTGGCGGCCACCGCCACCGCGGGCGTCGCTCTGGCGGCGGCCGGTCTGGACGGCTCCGGTCCGGTCTCGCCGCCGGTCGTCACCAGCCCCGCCGCGCCGGCACCCACCATCGACGCCACGCCTCCCGGGGAGACCGGGCCTACCGGAGCGGCCACCGCAGCCCCGACCGACGGTCCTACCGCAGCCCCGACCTCCCCACCCGCGCGGTCGCCGAGCACCCCGGTGTGGCCACCGGGCGCCTCGGCGAGGCCGAGCCCCGGAGCCAGCGGGAACGTCGGCCCCGGAAACTCGGAAAACACCAGGGACCATCCGGGCCTCTGTCGGGCCTATCTGGCCAAGTCGGAACGGCAGCGGGAGCAGGCGCTGCGTACGCCGGCCTTCCAGGAACTGGTGGTCGCGGCCGGCGGCGCGGAACACATCGAGGAGTACTGCCACGGCCTCCGGGCCGAGCCGGAGCAGACCGGAAGCGCCGCCGGCTGAGTCCCACCGGACCCCTCCGTCCGGCGGTCCGCGCGAAGGGGAACCTGTTCCGCCCGAGTCGAATTCGACCGAATCGTGAAATCCGTTCGACGGACGGTTGGTCCCTGCTACACAGATGGTGGCGGAGCTGCCGAGACCGCCCCCCGGGCGAATCGCCTCGTCAACCAGCCGGCGAAGGCGACGTGTCAGGCGTTCGGAGCCGGTGCGCCGGCACCGTGCGGTTCAGGTTCTTATGGGTTCGATGTCACCGGGGTGGGCTACCGTGGCGGCGGATCGATCGGGAAGGAGCCACGCATGGTGATGTCACCGGAGGTGGACCGGATCCCGGTGCTGCGGGACCGTGCCGCCGCGGCCCGGCACCTCGCCCGGATCTGCTTCAAGACCGGTCCACCCACCCTCACCGGGGTCGAGCTGGAATGGACGGTCCACGACGCCGTCGATCCGGTTCGCCCCGTCGACGCCGCGCGGCTGCGCGCGGCACTGGGGCCGTACGGCCCCACCACGCTGGACCCGACCAGCCCCGCCCTGCGCCTGCTCCGGGGCAGCGCGATGACCGTCGAGCCCGGCGGGCAACTGGAGATCTCCACCGCACCGCAAGCCTGCGTCGCCGCGCTGATCGAGGCCACCCAGTCCGACGTGGAGCAGGCCACCAGACTGTTGGACGCCGCCGGCCTGACTCTCGGCCGGGCCGGCATCGACCCGTACCGACGCCCTCGGCCGGTGATCGACACCCCCCGCTACCGCGCGATGCGCCAGGTCTTCGACCGTCGCGGGCCCGACGGGCGGACGATGATGTACAGCACCGCCGGGCTGCAGATCTGTCTCGACGCCGGGCAGCCTGAGCAACTGCCGGCCCGCTGGCAACTGGTACACGCGGTCGGGCCGCCCCTGCTCGCCGCCTTCGCCACCGCCAACCGGCACGCCGGCCGTGACACCGGCTGGGCGTCGGCCCGGATGGGCGCGTGGTGGCGCATCGATCCCGCCCGCACCGCCCCGGTCTGGACGCCCGCCGAAGCCGACCGTGATCCGGTCGCCGCCTGGACGGCCTACGTCCTGGCCGCGCCGCTGCTCTGCGTGCGCGGCGACGGTCCGGACTGGACAGCTCCGCCGGGCGTGACCTTCGCCGACTGGGTCGACGGGGCGCTGCACCGACCGCCCCGCGTCGACGACCTGGAATACCACGTCAGCACCCTGTTCCCGCCGGTGCGTCCGCGTGGCTACCTGGAGATCCGCTACTTCGACGCCCAACCGGGGCGGGGCTGGATCCTGCCGTTGGCGGTGCTCAGCGCACTGCTCAGCGGGCCCGACACGATCGTCGCGGCGATGGAGGCGGCTGCGCCCGCTGCCGACAGCTGGCGCCGCGCCGCGCGGCACGGCCTGCGGGACGCCACCCTGGCCCGGGCCGCCGCGGGCCTGCTCGACCTGGCCCGGACCGCGTTGCCGCGGCTGGAACTGCCGCCGACCCTGCACCAGGAGATGGACCACGGATTACGACGGCGGCGTGACGCCGCGGAGAGGAGCATGCGGTGACCGACATCGGCATCGACCGCGACGCCGAGGGGTTACGCGCCCGGATCGCGGCGGAGCTGGCGCGTACCCGCGCCCGCACCGCCCTGCTGACCGAGGCGGTGGACGACGACGACCTGATGCGTCAGCACTCACCGTTGATGTCCCCGCTGGTGTGGGACCTGGCGCACGTGGGCAACCAGGAGGAGCTCTGGCTGGTGCGCGACGTCGGCGGGCGGGAACCGGTCCGATGCGACATCGACGACCTGTACGACGCGTTCAAGCAGCCGCGTCGGGACCGCCCGTCGTTGCCGTTGCTGCCGCCGCCGGAGGCCCGGGCGTACGTGGCCACGGTCCGGGAGAAGGTGTACGACCTGCTGGACCGGGTCACCTTCGACAGTGGTCGGCTGGTCACCGACGGCTTCGCCTTCGGCATGATCGTGCAGCACGAGCAGCAGCACGACGAGACGATGCTCGCCACCCACCAGTTGCGTTCCGGCCCGGTGGCGTTGCACGCGCCGCCGCCGCCCGAGCCGACCGTACGGGTGCCCGCCGAGGTGCTGGTGCCCGCCGGCCCGTTCGTGATGGGCACCGACACCGACCCGTGGGCACTGGACAACGAGCGCCCCGCCCACCGGGTGGACCTGCCCGCGTACGTCATCGACGCCGCACCGGTGACCAACGGTGCGTACCGGGCGTTCATCGCCGACGGGGGATACGACGACCCGCGCTGGTGGACCGAGGCGGGCTGGCAGCACCGCAGGCAGGCCGGGCTCAGCGCGCCGATGCACTGGCGGCGGGACGGAGACGGCTGGGCCTACCTGCGGTTCGGCAGGTTGGACCGGGTCCGCGACGACGAGCCGGTGGTGCACGTCTGCTTCCACGAAGCACAGGCGTACGCCACCTGGGCGGGCAAGCGGCTGCCCACCGAGGCGGAGTGGGAGAAGGCCGCCCGGTGGGATCCGGCGACCGGCCGGTCCCGGCGCTATCCGTGGGGGGACGAGGATCCGACCTCCGCGCACGCAAACCTGGGCCAGCGGCACCTGTCGCCGGCACCGGTGGGCGCCTATCCGGCAGGCGTCTCGCCACTCGGGGTGCATCAACTCATCGGCGACGTGTGGGAATGGACCGCCACCCCGCTCCAGGGCTACCCGGGCTTCGCCGCCTTTCCCTACCGGGAATACTCCGAGGTCTTCTTCGGCGACGACTACCAGGTGCTGCGGGGTGGTTCGTTCGGTACCGACCAGGCGGCGTGCCGCGGCACGTTCCGAAACTGGGACTATCCCATCCGGCGACAGATCTTCAGCGGCTTCCGCTGCGCCCGGGACGCCCGGCCGGACGAGGCGCATCGGTGACCGCCCGGAAGCCGGTCGCCTGATGTGCCGACACCTGGCCTATCTAGGGCCACCGGTGACCCTGCGGGAGCTGCTGTTCGACCCGCCGCACTCGCTGCTGCGCCAGTCCTGGGCTCCCCGCGACATGCGCGGCGGCGGGACCATCAACGCCGACGGCTTCGGCATCGGGTGGTACCCGGACGGCCCGACGCCGGTGCGGTACCGCCGGGCGCAACCCATCTGGAGCGACCCGACCATCGCCGAACTGGCCGCGGTCACCTCCACCGGCGCGGTGCTGGCCGCCGTCCGCTCAGCCACCGTCGGCATGGCGATCGTCGACACCGCCGCCGCGCCCTTCGCCGAGGGGCGGTGGCTGTTCAGCCACAACGGTGTGGTCCGGGGCTGGCCGGACACGATGGTCCCGCTCGCCGCCGAGCTACCCGTACGGGACCTGCTCACCCTCGACGCGACGACCGACTCGGCACTGCTGTGGGCGCTGGTCCGTGACCGGTTGCGCGCCGGTGTCGCGCCGGCCCGGGCGGTCGCCGAGACGGTGACCTCGGTGGCGGCGGCGGCCCCCGGCTCCCGGCTCAACCTGTTGCTCACCGACGGGCACACGGTGGTCGCCAGCGCGGCCGGGCACGCCCTGTCATTGCGTGCCACACCCGCGTCGGTGCTGCTCGCCTCCGAACCGCACGACGACGGACCGGGCTGGCGTGCGGTGCCCGACGGGCAACTCGTGCAGGCCACGGCGACCGATCTGCGCCAGCAGGCACTGGCGGCGTGGTGAGGCGTCCGGGCGGCCGGCCGGCAGGCATCGGGTCCGCACACACCTGTCAGACACGACGGAAGGGGACAGCAGATGAGCGCTGAGCCGCTCGAGATCCACCTCGACGACCGGGACATCAGTCGCAGCCTGCGTCGGGATGTCCGCGTCGGGCTGACCGCCGCGGTGAAGTGGCTGCCGCCGAAGTGGTTCTACGACTCCCGGGGCAGCGAACTCTTCGACGAGATCACCCGACTGCCCGAGTATTACCCGACCCGGGCCGAGCGTGCCGTCCTGGCCGCGCAGGCGACGGAGATCGCCGAGCTGACCGGCGCGAAGACGCTCATCGAGCTGGGCTCCGGTTCCTCGGAGAAGACCCGCCTGCTGCTGGATGCCTTCACCCAGCACGGGGGGCTCGGCACGTTCGTGCCGCTGGACGTGTCGGTCAGCGCGCTGGCCGGGTCCACCGCCGCCCTCGCCGCCGACTATCCGGGCCTGCGGGTGCGCGGCATCGTCGGGGACTTCACGCGCCACCTGGAGCACCTGCCGACCGGCGGGCGGCGGCTGGTCATCTTCCTCGGTGGCACGATCGGCAACCTGCTGCCGGAGGAGCGGGCGGCGTTCGTCGCCGGGATGCGGGCCGCGCTGGAGGCGGGTGACTGGCTGCTGGTCGGTACCGACCTGGTCAAGGATCCGGCGGTGATCGTGCCCGCGTACGACGACGCGGCAGGGGTGACCGCGGAGTTCAACCGCAACGTGTTGCGGGTGCTCAACCGGGAACTCGGCGCCGACTTCGATCCGGCGGGGTTCGCCCATGTCGCGCTCTGGAATCCGGAACAGGAGTGGATCGAAATGCGGCTGCGGGCTGAGCGATCCATGCGAGTGGCGGTGCTCGACCTGAACGTCGACTTCGCCGTCGGTGAGGACCTGCGTACCGAGGTGTCGGCGAAGTTCCGCCCGGAGGGGATTTCGCGCGAGTTGGCCGCCGCCGGGTTCCGCACTGAGCGGTTCTGGACCGACCCGGACGGCCTGTTCGGGGTGACCCTCGCACGCGCCGAATGAGCGCTGTCCAGCGGCGGAGCTGATCTGCTCGGCACCGGGGGTCCGGCGGCCGGCACGCCGGGCCCCGGTGATCCGGGCACGGACGATCGGCTAGGCTGGGCGTAGCGAAGGGGAGTAGCCCATAACGTCGTGGTCGACATACTGGTGCGTGACGCATCCGGCCACCCGGCCTCGTTTCGGCGAGGCGGGCGAGACCTTCGACCCAGGCTGTTGCGGCCGGGTCGAGGGCGTCCCCACACCCTTCTCCCGGTCTGATCCGGGAAGGACATCATGGACGGGTTCCTCGCCGCGCTGGTGATCAGCTTCGGCGTCATCTTCGTCGCCGAACTGGGAGACAAGTCCCAGCTCATGGCGCTGGCCTTCGCCACCAGGTATCGCACGGTGCCGGTGCTGATCGGCATCACCGTCGCCACCACAGTGGTGCACCTCGCCTCGGTGGCGATCGGCCACGGCCTCGGCGCGACCCTGCCGACCGGCTGGATCTCGCTGCTGGCGGGTCTGGCCTTCCTCGGCTTCGGCGCGTGGACGCTGCGGGGCGACCGGCTCACCGAGGACGACGAGCGCCGTGCCGCCCGCGGCGGCAGATCAGCCGTGATCACCGTCGGTGTCGCCTTCTTCCTCGCCGAGTTGGGCGACAAGACGATGCTCGCGACCATCACGCTGGCCACCCAGTACGGCTGGTTCGGCACCTGGATCGGCTCGACGATCGGCATGGTCCTGGCGGACGCGTTGGCGATCATCGCCGGTCGGCTGCTCGGTCGGAAGTTGCCGGAACGAACCATCAGGTACGGCGCCGCCACGCTCTTCGCCATCAGCGGTGTCTGGCTGATCATCGACGCGGTGACCCAGTTGCGCTGACCGCCGTGGTCGCCTGCCCGGCGGCCACGGTGACCGGCCCGTCGTCGTACGACCCGGCGCCGACTACCCGCAGGCAGGCCGGGTAAGCCGTCGGGGTGGACGTCGAGGTGATCCTCCAACGGGGCCACCAGTTGCTGGTGACCGCTGTGGAACTCGTCGGCGCGTTCGTCATCGTCGTCGGCGCGACGCTGGCCGCGTTGCGGTTCGTGGTCGACGGGCTGCGCCACCGCGACGCCGCCGTGTTCACCCGGATCCGGCTGTCCCTGGGGCGCTTCCTGACCCTCGGCCTGGAATTCCAGCTGGCGGCGGACATCCTGCGGACCGCGCTGTCGCCGACCTTTGCGCAGATCGGCCAACTGGCCGCCATCGCGGCCATCCGGACGGTGCTGAACTACGTGCTGGGACGCGAGATCGAACACGAGCAGCGGCAGGTCGACAACCGATGAGGATGCTGCTCTCCGCCCTCATCACGGCGCTCGGTGTACTCGCGGCGGCGGTGGCGTTGCTGACCACCGGCTCGCGTACGACGGCCCTGGGGGTGTTGCTCGACATGCTGCTCGCCGCCGGCCTGCTGCGGCTGACCGGGGAGCAGTCCTGGGCGGAGATCGCCGTACTGGTGGCGATCGTGGCCCTGCGCCTGCTGGTGCGTACCGCGTTGACCGCGGACTTCCGGCGGCGGTCGAGAGAGGCGAAACGCCCGGCCGAGCGGGTCGGCCGGGCGTTTCCCCGATGAGCGCGGCGCGGAACGGGTCAGCCGCCGGGCTTCTGGTAGACGTCCGGCACACCGTCCCGGTCCTGGTCGACCTGCTCCTTGAGGGCGATCGCGCGGTACACCTTGTTGCGCCGCCGCAGCACGACGGTGGCCAGCAGCGCCGAGATCAGCGAGCCGGCCAGCACCGCCGCCTTGACGTTGTCGCCCTCGCCGCCGTCGGAGCCGAAGGCCAACTCGCCGATGAGCAGTGACACGGTGAACCCGATACCGGCCAGGAACGACACGCCGAGCAGGTCCGACCAGCTGATGTCCTCGTCCAGGCTGGCCCGGGTGAACCGGGCCAGCAGGAAGGTGGAGCCGAGGATGCCGACGCACTTGCCGACGACGAGGCCGAGCACGATGCCGAGGACGATCGGGTCGGTGATCACCGCGCCGAGGTCCGCGCCACGCAGGGACACCCCGGCGGCGAAGAACGCGAAGACCGGTACCGCGAAGCCGGCCGAGATCGGCCGCCACACGTGCTCCAGGTGCTCGGCGAGGCCGGGCATCGGGCGGCCGCCGGGGCTGCCCTTGCCGGCGAGCACCGGCACGGTGAAGCCCAGCAGCACGCCCGCCACCGTGGCGTGCACTCCGGAGGAGTGCACCAGGGTCCAGGCGATCACGGCGAGCGGGATGAGCGCCCACCACCAGGTGCGGCGACGCTGCACCAGCAGGCCGAACAGGGCGATCGGCGCCAGGGCGGCGAGCAGCGGGACGATGCTGAAGTCGTCGGTGTAGAAGATCGCGATGATGGTGATGGCCAGCAGGTCGTCGACGACGGCCAGGGTGAGCAGGAAGGCGCGCAGTCCCTGCGGGAGATAGGCCCCGATCACGGCCAGCACCGCCAGCGCGAACGCGATGTCGGTGGCGGTCGGGATCGCCCAGCCGCGCAGTCCGTCGCCGCCACCGGCGACGTTGACGGCCACGAAGATCAGCGCCGGCACGACCATTCCGCCGACCGCCGCCACCACCGGCAGCGCCGCCCGCCGCGGGTCACGCAGTTCGCCGGCGACGAACTCGCGCTTGAGTTCCAGCCCTACCACGAAGAAGAAGATGGCCAGCAGGCCGTCGGCGGCCCAGGTGGCCAGGTCGAGGTCGAGGTGCAACGCCGCGCCGCCCGACCAGGGCACCCACCGCCCCAGGTCCGCGTAGGCGTCACCCCAGGGCGAGTTCGCCCAGACCAGTGCGATCACGGCGCCGAGGAGCAGCAGGGCGCCGCCGACGGTCTCCGTGCGCAGCACGTCGGCCAGGAAACGCGCCTCGGGCCAGGAGGTACGCGCGAAGAGGCCGCGCACGCCACGGCGCTCGGGGGGCGGGGTCTGATCGGTCATACGTGAGGTCCACCTCGTCGGTCGGAGGGCAGCACGGCACCATCGCCGACCAGGCTTCCCGGCACACCCGTGCAAGACCCTATCCAGTGCCGACGACCGTCGCGAGCGGGGCGAACGCGACTCTTCCCACAGGAGGGCGAGGAGTCACCCGAAGTGCTCGGCGAAGACACCGCATTTTTTCCGGGTCGGAGCGATTCCGACAGACCCCCGGTCCGGTTGGTCACTGCGGGCACGATCCGCCATTGAGAAAATACCTAACTCCGGACATAAGCCGCATGAGCCGCTTTAATGGTTTCACGAGATTGAGTCGACCTTGGGGGTTTTCGTGAAGTTCTTTGGCGTTACCGGCCCGGTACGGAGGCCCGCCTGATGGACCTGTACCGCCAACTACGCCTGGTGCGCCGGCACTGGTGGATCGTCCTGGTCACCCTCATGGTGGCCCTGGGCGTGACCGCGCTGGTCACCGTGCGGGCCCAGCCTCGCTACGTCGCCTCGGTCACCTTCTTCGTCACCACGCCGAGCCAGGGTGTCACCGATGCCTACCAGGGCGGGCTCTTCCTCCAGCAGCGGGTGAAGTCCTACGCGGAGCTGCTCACCAGCGATCGGCTGGCGCAGGCCGCCGTGGCCGACAATCAGCTCGGGCTGACCGCGGAGGAGATTCAGCGTCGGGTCAGCACCTCCACCGAGACCGGCACGGTGCTGCTGCGGGCGTCGGTGACCGACACCGACCAGACCCGGGCGTTGCGGGTGACCGAGGCGCTCTCGGCGAAGTTCGTGGAACTCGTCCAGAAGGTCGAGGCACGGCCGGACGGCAGCCCGGGGCCAATCAAGATCGAGGTGGTGAGTGGGCCACGGGTGACCCCGACGCCGGTGTCGCCGCAGCCGGTACGCAACACCGCGATCGGCGCCCTGCTCGGTCTGCTGGCCGGCGTCGGTCTGGCGATTCTGCGGGGGATGGCCGATGTCCGGCTGCGCGACGCGGCCGGCCTGCAGCGGGTGACCGGCAGCCCGCTGCTCGGCGAGATCCCGATCGACACCAGCGCGCGGTCGGCTCCACTGATCGTCGGTGACGCCGCCACCTCGGCGCGGGCCGAGGCCGTCCGCAAGCTGCGGACGAACCTGCGCTTCGTCGACGTGCACGAGCCGGCCCGGGTCATCGCGGTGACCAGCGCCCTGCAGGGCGAGGGCAAGACCACCCTGTCGTGCAACCTGGCGATCGCCCTGGCCGAGGCGGGCTGGCGGGTGCTGCTTGTCGACGCCGACCTGCGTCGCCCGAAGGTCGGCGACTACCTGGGTATCGACCCGGGGGTGGGGCTGACCGACGTGCTCGTCGGCGACGTGCAGGTGGGCGACGTGGTCCAGCGCTGGGGCGACAAGTCGCTGCTCGTGCTGCCCAGCGGCTCGGCGCCGCCCAACCCGAGCGAGCTGCTCGGCTCCAAGGCCATGTCGGATCTGCTGCTCGCCCTGCGTGAATCCGCCGACATCGTCATCATCGACACCGCGCCGCTGCTCGCGGTCACCGACGGTGTGGTGGTCGCCGTGCAGGCCGACGGCGCGCTGTTGGTCACCCAGCAGGGACGTACCTCGCGGGCCCAGGTGGCGGCGGCCGCCCGGGCCCTGCACTCGGTCTCGGTGCGGCTGCTCGGCTGCGTGCTGAACATGGCCCGGGTGCCCAAGGCCGAGGCGTACCAGTACGAGGCCTACCGGGTGGTCGCCGCAGCGACGGGTGGCCAGTCGGTGCCGTCGGAGCGCAGCAGGGGCGGCCGGCATGCCGAGCGGGCCAACACCGGCGAGGTGAGCGACCACACGCAGGAACTCACCCGGCTGTCCCGATGAGCGTGGCCAGGGGGCGCAGCGCGCGGTCGATCTCCTCCGCGCAGCGTCGGAAGTCCTCCGGGGTGCCCCCCACGGGGTCACGCAGGTCGTCCGCATCGCCGGGGGCGGGCTGCAACCGCCCCCGGGCCAGTGCGGCGGCGGCCACCGCGGCCCGTACCGGATCGTCCTGCTCGTCCGGCGGTGGTTCGGCCGCCGCGGCGAGCCGGCCGAACTGGCGCAGCGTGAAGGTCCGGTGCAGCGCCGCCGGCGCCAGCGCGGTGCAGATGGAGCGCTGGCGCCGGGTAGCGGTCAGCACCAGCACCGCCCCGGTGAGGTGTTCCGGCAGTAGTCGCCGGCTGCGGAACGACGCCGGGTCCTCACCGGTCTCGGCGGCGATCGCCGCCGCGTACGGATGCATGGCCAGGCCCTCGACGGCGTCGGTGCCGGCGCTGGCCACCGTCACCGGCTGCCCGGTGAGCAGGCGACGGGCGGCGTACTCGGCCATCGGTGACCGGCACAGGTTGGCGTGGCAGACGAACAGCACCCCGCTGAGCATGTGGAACCCCCTGGACGACGCGGTCGCGGGCGGTGGCGCCGCGACGTTTGACGGTCGCCGGTGGCGTCCGCCCGGTGAGGGGATGTCGAGATCGTACGCATTCGTCGCAGCCGCGGTCCCGGGCGGCGCGCCGAACCGATGCGAGGGAACGGGGGTGTCCGGGTGCGAATCGGGATGGTGACGTACCACTTTCCGCCGGAGCCGGCGTTCATTCCCGGCAGCCTCGCCGAGGAACTCGCGGCGCGGGGGCACGAGGTGCGGGTCCTCACCGGCTTCCCCGACTATCCGGGCGGGCACGTGTACCCGGGGTGGCGGCAGCGTTGGCACCACGAGACCCGCAGCCGGGGGCTGACCGTGCGGCGGGTGCCCCGGTACAGCACCGGCGACGTCACCGTACGCGGCCGGATGGCCTCCTGGCTGACCTTCGCCGGCAGCGCGGCGCTTGTGGGCCGCCGGTTCCTGGCCGGCGTGGACGTGCTGTACGTGCACCAGCCGCCGGCCGCCGTCTTCGCCTCGGCGGCCCTGCTGCGCCTGCTCGGTCCGGTGCCGCTGGTGCTGCACGTGCCGGACGTCTGGGCCGAACAGGTCCCCGAGGCCATCGACGACGGCAGGTGGGCGGCGCGGGTGCGGGCGGCCACCCTCCGGACCTACCGTGCCGCCAGCCGCGTCGCGGTCACCACGCCGTCCCTGCGGGACGCGGTGCTGGCGGACGGGATCGACCAGGCGCGGGTCCGGGTGGTGCTCAACTGGACCGACGAGCGGATCTTCCGCCCGGTGTCGGCCGGTCCGGCCGCTCGGCGGTTGGTCCGCCGGGACGAACGGTGCGTGGTGATGCACGCCGGCACCATCGGCGCGCGGCAGGGACTGGACACGGCGGTACGCGCGGCGGCGGCCCTGGGCGAGACCGTGGATCTGGTCCTGGTCGGCTCGGGCGCCGACGAGCGGCGGGTGCGGGGCCTCGCCGCCGAGCTGCGGGCCGACAACGTCCGATTCGTGGACCGGCGCTCCCCGTTGGACATGCCCGAGCTGTACGCCGCTGCCGACTACCAGCTGGTGATGGTGCGCGATCTGCCCGAGCTGCGCAGCAGCGTGCCGGACAAGCTCCAAGCGGCCCTGTCCTGCGGCGTACCGGTGGTCGCCTCGGCCGGCGGCGACACCGCGACGCTTGTCGAACGGGCCCGGGCGGGGCTGTCCTGCCCACCAGAGGATTGGGCCAGCCTGGCGGACCGGCTCTGGCTGGCGGCGCAGATCCCCGCACCGGCGCGGGCCGAGATGGGTCGGCGCGGCCGGGAAGCGTATCTCCGGGAGATGTCGCTGCCGTCGGGCGTGGATCGCATCGAGGAGCTGCTGCGCGAGGCGGCGGCCATCGGCGCCAGGCGTGCCACGGAAGCCGAACGAACCTCTCGTAACGCCTGATCCCGTCATTAACACTCCAAACTCACCGTTAGGTGTTAAGAACAATGTGGTCTTCTGTCCGTTTTTGGAAAGAGGTGTGATGTGTCGGAGAGCGAGAGCCCTCGACGGCGGCGTAGCCGATCCCGCCGCCGTCGGCGCGCCCGACTGCGTCGCATCCTGCTGACCACGTTGGTGGTTGCCTCGTTGGTGCTGGGTCTCACCGGGTGGGTCGGTTTTCGTGGCTGGCAGGCGCGTGCCCACCTGGTCAACGCCGCCGGCCTGGCCGGTGAACTGAGTGCCCATCTGGTCGGTGGCGACACCGCACGCGCCCAGCGGACCCTCGCCGCCCTGCAGGAGCAGGCCGGCGCGGCGCGGCGGGCCACCGGGGACCCCGGATGGTGGCTCGGCCGACAGGCCCCGGTGGCCGGGGCGAACCTCACCGCGGTCCGGCAGATCGCCATCGCCATCGACGACCTGGCCCGCCAGGCGTTCCCGGCGCTGCTCCGGGTCGACCTCGGCGGACTGATCCCTCAGGAAGGTCGGCTGGACCTCAACGGCCTGCGCGCCGTCACCGACGATCTGGTCGCGGTGCACGCCACGGTCCAGCGGACCCGCGCGGAGTTGGCCGAGGTCTCCGGTGACCGGCTGGTCGGGCAGGTCCGACGCGCCCTCACGGAGCTGCGTGGCGAGATCGACCAGTTGGCCGCGATGACCTCGGCGGCGGACCGGGCGAGCCGACTGTTGCCGCCGTTGCTGGGCGTGGACGGGCCGCGACGGTATCTGCTGGTGTCGCAGAACCCCGCTGAGCTGCGCGCGACCGGCGGCATGTTCGGCGCGTACGCGGTCATCGAGGCGAACAATGGCCGAGTCAAGATGGGGGCCCAGGGCAGCGGTTCGAGCATCGGCCGGTTCGCCGAGCCGCTGAAGATCCCGGCGGAGGTGCGCGCCCTCTGGGGAGAGCTTCCCGGCATCTATCCGGCGGATGTGAACCTCAGCCCGCACTTCCCGACCGCGGCGGCCCTGTACCGGGAGATGTACCGCCGGCACAGCGGGGAGACGGTGGACGGGGTCCTGGCCGTCGACCCGGTGGTGCTGTCGTACCTGCTGAAGGCCACCGGGCCGGTGCGGGTGCCGGGTGGCGTGGCGTTGAGCGCCGAGAACGCGGTCAAGACGCTGCTCAGCGACACCTACCAGCGGATGAGTCCGAGAGAACAGGACGGCTTTTTCGCGGGTGCAGCGGCCACCGTCTTCGACACGCTATTCGCCCGGAACGTCCACCCGAATGGGTTGTTGTCCGCATTCAACCGCTCTATACAAGAACGTCGGATACTGTTCTGGAGTGCCCGACCGGAGGAACAGCGGACGTTCGGCGACAGCCGGGTGGCCGGGACGCTTCCGGAACAGGACACCGTGCCGACGGTCGGCGTGTTCCTCAACGACGGCAGCGGCGCGAAGCTCGGCTACTACCTCCGGCAGACCGCCGACCTGACGGTCGGCGACTGCCACGCAGACGGTCGCCGTGAGCTGAACCTCCGGGTGACGCTCCGGTCCACCGCACCGGCTTCGGGGCTCAGCGAGTCGGTCCTCGGCCTCGGCCGGGCCGGGGATCCGTACACCGTCCGGACGCTGGTGTCGGTGTACGGGCCGGCCGGCGGGGCGGTGCTCGACACCCGGGTCGACGGTGCCGAGACCTCGGTGGGCAACGGCACCGAGCGGCGGCGGCAGGTCGCCACCGTGAACGTCGAGATCGGACCGGGCGGGACCCGCACGTTGGAGGTCTCGCTGTTGACCGGCAAGACGGACAGCGGAGCGGCCGAGCTGTGGCTGACCCCGACCGCCACCCCATGGACCACCCATGTTGTTACCGCACCAAGCTGTTCTCAGTAGGAGGGAACGAACCATGCGGCTATCCCGCATCATCATGGCGCTCACGGTCGGTCTGGCCGTGGTGGCCGTGCCGGCTGCGGCGGGGGCGGCGCAACCGCAGCCGCAGCCGTCGCCAACAGTCACCGATCCGCCCCAGCCACCGCCGTATCCGCCGGTGCTGGCGTCGCTGACGGTGAACCGACCCACCATCTTCCTCGGTGAGACGGTCATCCTGACCGGCCGCAACTTCGGGCCGAACGAGACGGTCGACATCGTCGTCTCGGTGTCGCCGCTGGCCGCACCGGCCGCCGGTACGGCACGGCGCAGCGACGGCAGCACGGTCGCCATGGCGCCGGTGGCCTTCCAGGCCAGCGCGCCGCTGAGCTTCACCGCCCGGACCAACTCCGAAGGGGTCTTCACCCGGCGGTACACGCCGTCGGTGACCGGCCTGCTCACCTTCACCGCGACCGGTCGGGAGTCCGGCCGTACCGCCTCGACCCAGTTGCGGGTGCTGCACAAGAAGAAGCCGCACCTGCCGGTCACCGGCAGCAGCCTGGACACGCCGATGAAGGTCGGCGGCGGGCTCGTCGCCGCCGGTGCCGTCCTGCTGCTCGGCACGCTGGCCTGGCGGCGGCGCAACCGCTTCGGTGCGGGTGGCGCGAACTGATCCACGATTCCGGGCAGGGCCCGGAGAACGAAGGTACCGGTGCCCGCCGCTCCCTCCGACGGGCACCGGTACCTGTCTGCCCGCCCTAGACCACGCCGTGCGCCAGCATCGCCTCGGCGACCCGGCGGAACCCGTTGATGTTCGCCCCGGCCACGTAGTCGCCCGGCAGGCCGTACTCCTCCGCCGTCGCCCAGCACCGGGCGTGGATGTCCCGCATCGTCTCTCGTAATCGCTGCTCCGACTTCGCGAAGGTCCACGTCTCCCGGCTGGCGTTCTGCTGCATCTCCAGGGCGCTGACCGCCACGCCACCGGCGTTGGCCGCCTTACCGGGAGCGAAGCGCACGCCGGCCCGACCGAGGATGCGCACCGCCTCGGGGGTGGTCGGCATGTTCGCCCCCTCCACCACCACCGCGCAGCCACCGGCGACCAACTGGGCGGCCTCCGCGCCGCCGATCTCGTTCTGGGTCGCGCACGGCAGGGCCAGGTCGCACGGCACCTCCCAGGGGGTACGGCCGGCGACGCTTACCGCGTGCGGCACGTCCAGCACGTAGTCCGCCAACCGGCCGCGCCGCCGCTCTTTCAGCTCCCGCAACACGTCGAGGTCGACGCCCTTCTCGTCGAGCAGGTAGCCGGTCGAGTCGGAGCAGGCGACCACCGTCCCGCCGAGCTGGTGGACCTTCTCGATGGCGTGGATGGCCACGTTGCCGGAACCGGAGACCACCACCCGCTTGCCGTCCAGACCATCCCCGGTCTGCCGCAGCATCTCCTCGGCGAAGAACACCGCGCCGTAGCCGGTGGCCTCGGTACGCGCCTGCGCGCCGCCGTACGACAGGCCCTTGCCGGTCAGCACACCCGACTCGTACCGGTTGGTGATCCGCTTGTACTGGCCGAACAGGTAGCCGATCTCCCGGCTGCCCACCCCGATGTCACCGGCCGGCACGTCCGTCTGCGCCCCGATGTGCCGGTGCAACTCGGTCATGAAGCTCTGGCAGAAGCGCATCACCTCGCGGTCCGAGCACCCCTTGGGATCGAAGTCCGCGCCGCCCTTGCCGGCGCCGATCGGCAGCCCGGTCAGCGCGTTCTTGAAGATCTGCTCGAAGCCGAGGAACTTGACGATGCCCAGGTACACCGTGGGATGGAAGCGCAGCCCACCCTTGAACGGGCCGAGCGCGCTGTTGAACTCGACCCGGAAGCCCCGGTTCACCCGGATCCGACCTGCGTCGTCCTCCCAGGGCACCCGGAAGATGATCTGCCGTTCCGGTTCGCAGATCCGCTCGATGATCCGGGCCCGCGTGTACTCCGGGTGCCGGGCCAGCGCCGGCCCGATGCTCTCCAACACCTCCCGTACGGCCTGGTGGAACTCGGGCTCACCCGGGTTGCGGGCGACCACACTGGCGAACACCGACTCGACCGTCTCCGGCATCACCGACACGTCCCTTCCGGTTCAGGCCCGGCGCCGTTGCCGGACCTCGGCGGCGTCGCGCCGACCGTCCTTCGATACGGTTCGTCACCGCCGCCCGGTTCACCGACGGTCCCGGACCAGCTCAGGTGCCGGTGCGATACGCGGTCGACTGATCCGACCCGCCTCCTGGCGCGTACCCCTCGGTAGGGGACCGTGAAAGGGGAGACCGATGGCCGGATCGGTGCAGGGCGGACAGGATCAGACACAATCCGGGCGAGCCCCGGCACCATCGATCGAGATCGAGGTGTTCCCGGCGACGCCCACCGAGGTCGGAGGCACACCACCGGATCGGCAGGTCTGGTCGCCGGCCGCCCGGCTGCTGGTCGCCGCTGCGGTGCTGGTGCTGGGCCTGGGCGCGGTTGCCGTCGTGGTGATCCTCTCCGACCCGCACCGGCTCGGCCGGGTCTTCTCCGGCGGAACGGACTCGGTGGCCAGCGCGACCGCCGCGCCGGACGACGCCAGCGGACTGGGCGGTGCCGCCCGGGCCGCGCGGGAGAGCCCCGAGGAGGTACGGACCGCGCCGCTGCACGATCGACGGCGGGCCAGCTTCGAGTTGGTCGACGGGCTGGACCGGGTGGATCTGCGGGTCACCGAGCTGGGGGAGGAGCTGTACCGCGTGGTCAGCCCCGCCGCGTCCGGCTCGCGGGCACGTCCCGAACTGGTAGGCGATCGGGTGTCGCTGCGGATGGAGCGAACCGGCGAGCAGCCGGGCGTGGTCGAGGTGCTGCTGAACGCCCGGGTGTCCTGGGACCTGCGGCTCACCGGTGGGGCCGCCGAGCGACGGATGGACCTCAGCGCCGCCCGGCTGTCCGGACTGGAACTGGTGGGTGGCGCGACCCGGACCGACCTTCGGCTGCCCCACGTCGACGGGCTGCTCGTGGTGCGGGTCACCGGTGGGGTCAACCAGTTCGACGTCACGGTCACCGACGGCGTGCCGGTGCGCGTCCGGACTGGCTCCGGCGCCGGTGCCGTCGATCTGTACGGCGAGCGCCGCGACGGCCTCGCCCCGGGTACGGTGCTCGGCTCACCGGGCTGGGACCGGGCCCCCGAACGGATTTTCCTGGACCTGGTGGCCGGTGCCAACGTGGTGACCGTACGCGGCGGCTGAGCCCCGTGCGGGGGCAGCCGCTCGCCGACCGCCGGGCGGGCGGCCGGGGCGGGCGTAGAGTCGGACCGTGGAGCGTGCCGAAGCGATGCCTGCCGAGACCCGTCCGCCCGGTGTGGCGACGGTAGATCCAGGCAGCGTGCTGCTGCCCGGCCACGATGTGCCGCTGGGCCGCTACACCACGGTGCGTCGGCTGCTGCCGCAACGCACCCGTCGACTGGTCGGGGCGTGGTGCTTCGTCGACCATTTCGGCCCCGACGATGTGGCCCAACGGCCCGGCATGGAGGTGCCGCCGCATCCGCACACCGGTCTGCAGACGGTGACCTGGCTGCTCGACGGCGAGATCCTGCACCGCGACAGCCTCGGTAACCAGCAGCCGATCCGTCCCGGCCAACTCAACGTGATGACCTCGGGTCACGGCATCGCCCACTCCGAACGCTCACCGGCGGAGCACCCGCCCCTGATGCACGGGGTGCAGTTGTGGGTGGCGTTGCCGGACGAGGCCCGAGCCGCAGGGGCCGACTTCGCCCACCACGCCGAGCTGCCCCGGTGGCGCGACGGGGATCTCGACGTCACCCTGCTGGTCGGGGAACTCGCCGGAGAACGCTCGCCGGCCCGGGTGCACACCCCGCTGCTCGGCGCGCAACTGGAACTGGCCGGATCGGCGGTGGCCGGGCTGTCGCTGCGGCGTGACTTCGAGTACGCGCTGCTGGCCCTCGACGGCGCTGGCGAGGTCGACGGGCTGCCGCTGGCGCCCGGGGCGTTGCTCTGGCTCGGCGCCGGGCGGGACGTGCTGCGCCTCGGCGGTGAGCCGGGTAGCCGGTTCATGCTGCTCGGTGGCATACCGTTCGAGGAGCCGCTGGTGATGTGGTGGAACTTCGTCGGCCGTGACCACGACGAGATCGTCGCCGCCCGGGAGGACTGGATGGCCGGGCGGCGTTTCGGGGTCGTGGCCGACGACCCGGACCCGCCGCTGCCGGCACCGGCGCTGCCCACCGTCCGGCTCAAGGCCCGCGACCGTTCCGGTGGCTTCCACGCCTAGGCGAGGTCAGTCAGGCGGGATGATCCAGGTCGCGCACCAAGGGGGCGAGCAGCCGGTCGACGGACATGCGGGCGACGAGCCCGTTGCGGAGGCGGGCGAGCGTGCTCGACGAGGTGAAGAGCGCCCGGGCGAAGTGGCGTGACTGCCGCTGCGCCCGCTCGACGCGCCCCTTCCGCCGCCGCTCGTAGCGGCGGAGGGCGAAGGGCACGTGGCCGGCGTCGCAGCGGCTGAGTTCGTCGGCCAGCGCCGCCGCCGACTCCAGCGCCATCGAGGCACCCATTCCGGCGGTCGGCAGAAAGGCGGCTGCGGCGTCCCCCACCAGCGCCACCCGGTCGCGTACCCATCGGGTGGAGCGCACGTCGGTCATGGGCCACAGCCAACGTTCGTCGTCTGAGCCGGGCAGCAGACGGTCGGCGGGCAGGCCCGCTCCGGTGAGAGTCCGGCGCAGCCATGGCCTGGCCTGCTGACCACGGACGGTATCCGAGGGGCCGCCGACGATCAGGCAACTCCGACCCCGGCACGGGTAGCACCCGACGAAGCTGCCGGCTCCCCAGAACTCCAGCGTCTCACCGGCGTCGCCCGGGTGGTCCGCCGCCTCGGTCCACCACGTGGCGCAGGTCCATCCCGTGTCATGCCGGGGCTGGGGTCCGAGGAGCGCGGTGCGCACCGCGGAACCGATGCCGTCGGCACCCACCAACAGGTCGGCCTCGATGATGGTTCCGCCGTCGAGATGAGCATCGACGCCGGTGTGGTGCTGCTCCAGGGCCACGACGCGACCTGTCCGGTGCTCGACGTGGTCGCAGGCCGTGGCCAGCATCTCAACGAGGTCGCTGCGCGGCACGGTGCCCAGATATCCGTGGCGGGCGATGCCGGCAGGTGGCCCGGAGGTGGTGAGCAGGGCACCGGACCCCGACCGCGCCGTGTAGCGCCGCATCGGAAGGCCGCGCTCGACCAGCCGGTCGTGGACGCCGACCGCATGCAGCACCCGGGTTCCGTGTGGCCACAGGGCGAGTGCGAAGCCGTCGTCGCTGCCGTGGCCGGGGTCGACCACGGTGATCTGGTGGCCACGGGGACGCAGCAGCGCCGCGAGTGTCAGGCCAGCGACACCCCCGCCGGCGATCAGCACCTTCACGACGCCTCCAGCTGACGTCCCGCTTCCACGCCGATGTCAGCCAGAAGAGCGTCCAGGGTGCCGATGACAGCGGTCAGCCGCCAGGAGGTGACGAAGTCGAACGCGTGCTGGCCGCCGGGCAGTTCGACGTGGACCACCGGCTGCGACGACTCGGCCCGCAGCTTGTCCGCCAGGGCGCGCGCCGTGGCGGCGGAGGTTTGGTTGTCGAGACTTCCGTGCGCGATCAGGAAGGCCGGTGCGTCGGATGCCGGCAGCGCGAACGGGGTCGACGTGACCACCTCGTCGGTGCTGCGGCCGTAGTACCGGCCGTAGTAGCCGTAGAGGCAGACCGCTGCGGCAGGGCGCTCGTCGGGCGTCGCGCGCAGCGCGTAGAGAGAGGTCAGATGAGCGCCCGCGGAGCTGCCCGCCATCACCACCGTCGTCGCGTCCGCGCCGTACTCTCCCGCGTGCGTGCGCGCCCAGGCCATCGCGGCCTCCGCGTCGGCAAGGTGCTCCTCGAAGCCCGCCCCGGGGCGGAGTCGGTACGTCGCGCTCATGCACACCCAGCCGCGCGCGGCGAGGTGATGCAGCAGGCCACGACCTTCCCAGTTCTTGCTTCCCGAGAAGTAGCCGCCGCCGTGGAAGTAGACCAGCACCGGGCCACCCGTGGGCCGGTCGCGGCGTCGCAGCACGTCGAGGCGCTGGCGCCGGTGGTCGCCGTAGCGCAGGTTGCGTAGTCGCTGCACGGAACGCGGTCGGATCGGAAGCGGGGTGAGGGCGGTACGCCACCGGCTCTGTCGCGGCGGTGCGCGGTCTATTCCGGCCGCACGGAGTGCGGCATCAGCGACGGAGCTCGAACGGGTGGCCCGGCTGGTCAACGCGACAAGCATCACCGCGGTCGCGGCCGCGCCCGCCAGCAGGACGCCCGACAACACGTCGCGGCGCAGGTCCCCGCTCCAGACGGCCGCGGCGGTCGAGACCGCGAGCAGCGTCAGTACCAGGTGAGGCACCTCGTTCACGACCA
The DNA here is from genome assembly GCF_016863575.1 of Micromonospora sediminimaris. Classification (NCBI taxonomy): domain Bacteria; kingdom Bacillati; phylum Actinomycetota; class Actinomycetes; order Micromonosporales; family Micromonosporaceae; genus Micromonospora; species Micromonospora sediminimaris. The sequence goes on along the minus strand of NZ_BOPD01000005.1, from coordinate 14,773 downwards.
TCCCGGCCAGGAAGGCGGCCCGCGCCAGCGGCCGTGGTCGCGTGGGTGGGCTGAACGCTGCGGTGGTGGCCAGGCCGAGTACGAGGACGTGCACCACGTAGTCGTTCGGCATGGAATCCTCCTCTACAGGTGTCGAGGAGTGCTACTCTACACCTGTAGAGCTGGGAGGGAAGCCCATGGCGACCGAACGCCGGACGGTGATCGCGGACGCGGCGATCACCACGCTGGCCACGGCCGGTGGACGTGGACTCACGCACCGAGCCGTCGACAGGGAGGCGAGGCTTCCGCTCGGCTCGACCTCCTACTACTTCCGCACCCGCGCGGACCTGCTCCGGGCGGCCGTCGACCGGCTGGCCGAACTGGACGAGGCGGCCCTCGCTCCCGCAACCGGCGGGACGCTCGCCGCAGACCTCGCCCGAGTGGCCGAACAGCTGCTCAGCGCCGACCGGGAGCGGCTCCTCGCCCGCTACGAGCTCGCGCTCGAATCCGTACGGCGGCCCGAGCTGCGCGAGGTCCTGGCGGCCGGCACGCACCGGGTGCGTGGTGCCATCGAGCAGCGGCTGACCGAGCAGGGCGTCGTGGCAGCACGCGATGTGGCCAAGGCCGCGCTCGCGCTCGTCGACGGTCTGCTCTTCGCCGAACTCACCGCGGCCGAGGGGCAGCAACGCGGCCGCGCCGAGCTGGAAGCTACCCTGGCGAGGCTCGTGGGCGCCGAGTGACCCAAGCCGGCCGGAACCCCGAGGACCACCGATCCGACAGTTGAGCGTCCTGTGATGGAGGGCCTCTTGCGCCGACTCACCTACTACGTGGCGACCACCCTCGACGGCTTCATCGCCGGCCCGGACGGCGGGGACCCGAGCGGCCAGAGCTACTTCCCGGTCCCCGCCGACCTGATCGACTACATGGTGACCAACTTCCCGGAGACGTTGCCCGCGCCCGCCCGTGCCGCGTTGGGCGTCGAGGGGCCGGGAAAGGTCTTCGACACGGTGCTCGAAGGTCGGGCGTCCTATCAGCTCGGCCTGGACGCCGGGCTCGACGACGCCTATCCGCACCTGCGTCACCTGGTGTTCTCCACCACCCTGCGGGCAACGCCGGGCAACGCCGTCGAGCTGGTCCGCACCGACGCCCTCGACCGAGTCCGCAGCCTCAAGCAGGACGGCAGCGAGCTGGACATCTGGCTGGTCGGCGGCGGTACGTTGGCCCACAGCCTGCTGCCCGAGATCGACCGGCTCATCATCAAGCAGCACCCGTCCGTGATCGGCTCGGGCATCCCGATGTTCGCCGGTCCCTTCCAGCCCACCTTGTTCACCCACGTGGACGCCGCCGTGCTGGGCTCAGGGGTACGCGTACTGACGTTGGATCGCAGCTGAGGTTCGTGTCCGGGCGGCCGGGACACCCGGCCTACTCGTGCGGGGCGCGGGTAACAGCCGCTCATGCCCACCACGGTTGCCACGATCGAGGACAGGAAGCGGTTGGCGCGTCGGCTCGCCGGTAGCGGCCGGGGCTTCGCCGAGCAGTACGGATTCCGGGTCACAAACAACCCGTCCAGCCTGTTCCAGGTGCTCTGCCTGTCCATGCTGCTCGCCCGCCGGGGAGATTTCCGGCGGGCCGTCGACGGCGCGCACGCGCTGTCCGACGCGGGCTGGGACAGCGCCGCCCGGCTGTCCGGCGCGTCACACCCGGATCGGGTCAGGGCGCTGCGCGACAGCGGCCAGCGCGGCGACGTCGACGCGCTGGCCGACCTGCTGGGCCGGCTGGCCCGCACGGTCGTCGAACGGTACCGGGGCGACCTAAGGCGGCTGCGGTCGGCGGCGCACCGCGACCCGGCCCGTGAGCGGGCCCTGCTCACCGCCCTTCCGGGGGTCGACGAGCAGGTCGCGGACCTGTTCCTGCGCGAGGTGCAGGCGCTGTGGGGCGAGGTCGCGCCGGTGGCCGACCGGCGCGCGCTGACGGCGGCGCGGCGACTCGGCTTGGGCCGCTCCGCCGAGGATCTCGCCGGGCTGGCCGGCGGCCGCGAGTCGGAGCGGCTCGCTTGGCTGGTCGGTGCGCTCGCGCGGGTCGACCTGGAGGGGCGCTACGCCGAGCTGACAGAATGAGGCCCTTCGTCGGTACCCGCTGTCCGTTCGGCTGATGGCGTGCGGTAAGCTGACCGCAGTAAAACGCAGCCACCCGGTTCGGGTGGCTGTCGGCCGCCTGGTGGCCGCGACCCGGTTCGGGTGCGCCGTCGCCAGGGCAGGCGGTTACGCAGGGGCGCCCCCGGCAGCGGTTCGCTGCCGGGGCGCCTCCCTGTCTACCGGCGAGTCGAGACGCGGCGGGCAGGCCTAGATGCCGCGCAGGTGCTGTGATACCCGCTGGTGCCGCTTGTCGCGTCCCTGCGCGCCACGCTGCGCGTCGGTGATCTCGGGGGCCGCGTCGATGCCGGCCGACCGGGCCACCTGGTTGCCGTTGGCGTAATCCACCGGAGGAAGGGCGCGCAGGGCCTGGAGCACGTCCGGCGGCGCCCCTTCCCGCTCGGCCTCGCGTACCACCTCGTCCTTCCCGGCGGGGTAGTCCAGGCTCGACAGGTACTGCAGGACGTCGGCGTAACTCGCCATGATGTCGGCTCCTCCCGGGCATTCGGTCCGGCCACAACCGGGCGCGGATACCCGACCCGGGGCCGCTCACGCGCCGAGGCCGACGGAAAAGCAGTCGCCGTTTCCATACCGAGCGGGTGGGTAAGCGCCGGCCGGAGGGGGTACGCGATGAACTACGACACGTTCGTCGACCAGGTCGCCCAGCGCACCGCCACGTCATCGTCGCGGGCGGTGGAGCTGATTCGGGCGACGCTGGAGACGCTGGCCGAGCGGCTGACCGGCGGCGAGGTGCTGGACCTGGCCGTGCAGCTGCCCGCTCCGCTGCGGCTGCCGATGCGCCCGACACCGGACATCGAGGCGGCGGAGCGCTTCGGCGCCGCCGAGTTCGTCGCCCGGGTCGCGCTCCGCGCCGGGGTGGGGGAGCCGGCCGCCCGGGACGCGGTCCGCGCGGTCTTCACCACCCTTCGGGAGGCGGTGACCGGTGGCGAGTTCGACGAACTGGTGGTCCAGTTGCCCCGCGACTACCGCGACATGGTCGAGCCCGCCCTGGCGCCCGGCGCCACGTTGCGGCGCGGCTGACTGGCCGTCGGTGCGGACACCGCACTAGCCGACAGCCCCGCTGGCGCGCAGCCGGCTGATCCGGTCCCGGTCGAAGCCTGCCTCGCCGAGAATCTCGTCGGTGTGTTCGCCCGGCCACGGCGGCGGCCGGCGGATCGCGGCCGGGGTGGCGGAGAACCGGGGTGCCGGCGCCGGTTGGACGACCCCGTCGCTGAGCACGAACGTCTTCCGGGCGGCCAGGTGCGGGTGTTCCGGGGCTTCACGCCAGTCCAGCACCGGCGCGGCGCAGGCGTCGGAGGCGGTGAGCAGCGCGGCCCACTCGTCGCGGGTACGGGTGCGGAACAGGCGCGCCCAGGCGGCCCGCAGCGCCGGCCAGTTCGCCGGGTCGGTGCGGTCGATCGGCTCGTCCGGCGGCAGTGGGAAACCGGTGAGCCGCACCAACTCGTCGTAGAAGCGCGGCTCCAGCGCCCCGACGGCGAGGTACCGCCCGTCGGCGCACTCGTACGTGTCGTAGAAGGGCGCACCCCCGTCGAGCAGATTGACCCCGCGCGGGTTTCGCCACATGCCGAGCTGGTGCAGGGCGTGGATCTGGGTGCTGAGCACCGCGACCCCGTCCACGATGGCCGCGTCGACCACCTGGCCGGTGGCACCCCCGCGCACCGCGTACAGCGCGGAGACGACACCCAGGGCGAGCATCATTCCGCCGCCGCCGAAGTCGCCGAGCAGGTTCATCGGCGGCACCGGAGGCTCACCGGCCCGTCCGATGCCGTGTAACGCACCGGTCAGCGCCAGGTAGTCGATGTCGTGCCCGGCGTACGGGGCGTTCGGGCCGTCCTGGCCCCAGCCGGTCATCCGGCCGTAGACCAGCCCCGGGTTGACCGCGTGGCAGTCGGCCGGCCCGACGCCGAGCCGTTCGGTGACGCCGGGCCGGAACCCCTCGACGAGGGCGTCCGCGTCGCGGACCAGGGCCAGTACCACCTCGCGCCCGTCGGCGGATTTCAGGTCCACCCCGATCGAGCGGCGCCCCCGGTTGAGCAGATCGGGGTGCGGGGTGCCGAAGGCCGTGGCATCCACCTCGGTGACCCGGTCGACCCGGATCACGTCGGCGCCGAGGTCAGCCAGCATCATGGCGGCGAACGGCCCGGGGCCGATACCGGCCAGCTCCACCACGCGTACGCCGGACAGTGGGCCGGTCGCCAGGTCTGCGGTCACCGGGTCACGATAGGCGCTCACCTCGCGTTCGGCCGGCCGCCCGCCGTGAGCGAAGCCACCGGGCCCGACAACGCCCCGCCTGGCGGGCGGAATTCGGCTGTCCTAACCTTGTCAGCACGAGGGGAGTACTTCCCACGAACCATGCCGGTCAGTACGGCGCGCCCGGAGCGCGCCTCGGGTGGTTGCCCACGAAACGTGGGTGAAGGAGACCTCGAACATGACACGGTGTTCGAGGAGGCCCCATGTCCGATTTGTCTGTCGCGGCTGGTCTGCAGTCGGTGGGCACGCCCTCGCTGTGGGCGATCACCATCCTTGGCGTGCTCGCCCTGCTGACGCTGGACTTCCTGGTGACCCGGCGTCCGCACGAGGTGTCGCTCAAGGAGGCACTCGGCTGGACCGCCTTCTACATAGCCCTGCCGCTGGCTTTCGGTGCCTGGGTCTGGCACCGCTACGGCTCCGAGCGTGGCTTCGAGTACCTCACCGGATACCTGGTCGAGAAGTCGCTGTCGGTCGACAACCTCTTCGTCTTCATGCTGCTGTTGGCCGCCTTCGCAGTGCCCAGCGAACTCGCCCAGCGGGTGCTGCTGTTCGGCATCACCGGAGCGCTGGTCCTGCGTGGTGTCTTCATCGCCCTAGGCGCGGCGGCCCTGCAAACCCTGGACTTCGCCTTTCTGATCTTCGCGTTGATCCTGCTGTTCACCGCCGCCAAGCTGCTCCGCGACGCGTTCACCGGGCACGAGCAGACGGTGGACATCGGCACCATGCGCTCGGTGCGACTGCTGCGCCGGTTCATGCCGGTGGTCCACGAGTACCACGGCACCAAGATGACCGTCCGGGTCGACGGGCGTCGGGCGCTCACCCCGCTCGCGCTGGTGGTGGTTGCGGTGTTCGCCACCGACGTGGTCTTCGCCGTCGACTCGGTGCCGGCGGTGTACGGCATCACCGAGGACCCGTACCTCGTCTTCGCCACCAACGCCTTCGCCCTGCTGGGCCTGCGGGCGCTGTACTTCGTGCTGCACGCGGCGCTGAGCCGGCTGGTCCACCTCACCTACGGCCTGGCGATCATCCTGGCCTTCATCGGCATCAAGCTCGGCCTGCACTGGGCGCACGGCGTCTGGGAGGGCGTCCCGGAGATCCCCACCGTGGCCTCGCTGCTGGTCATCGTCGGCGTGCTGACCGTGGTCACGATCACCAGCCTGCGGGCGACCCGGAACGTGGTGCCGGGGGCCAAGGAAGTCGTCACCGAGCGGAAGTGAGCGTCCACGGGAACGGGTGGCCGACTCCGTGCCTGTCGAACCCGCCCCCGGCGGTGCTCGCCGTGGTAGGACTGAGCGGTGGGTATCGTCACACCGGGCTTCCAGGGTCGGCCGCGCGCCGAAGCTCCGGATCTGCCTCCCGGCCAGTACCTGACGCCTGACTTTCCCGTGCTCTCCGCGGGCCCGACCCCACGGGTGCCCCGTGACCAGTGGGAATTCGTGATCAGCTCCGAGACCGGTACGGAGTACCGGTGGAGCTGGGACGAGATGATGGCGCTGCCGCAGGAGACGCCGACCGTCGACATCCACTGCGTCACCCGGTGGTCCAAGCTCGGCACCACCTGGCGCGGCGTCTCGCTGGACACGCTGCTCGACGGCGTGGACACCGCCGCCGACTACGCCCTCGCGCACTCCTACGGCGGCTACACCACAAACCTCCCACTGGAGGACCTGCGCGACGGGCAGGCCTGGCTGGTGCACACCTACGACGGAGACGACCTGCCGGCCGAGCACGGCGGGCCGGCGCGGCTGCTCGTGCCGCACCTCTACTTCTGGAAGTCCGCCAAGTGGGTGCGGGGCATTCATCTCACCGTCGAGGACACCCCGGGTTTCTGGGAGACCGCCGGCTACCACGACTACGGCGACCCGTGGCGTGAGCAGCGGTACCAGGGCGATTGAGCGGCCGGATGAGCTGGCGGGCGGCCCGGTTGGTGGCACACCGGACCGAGACGCCGACGGCGCGGACCCTGGTGCTGGAGGTACCCGGTTGGCCGGCCCACCTGCCTGGCCAGCATGTCGACATCCGGCTCACCGCGCCGGACGGGTACCAGGCCGCCCGGTCGTACTCGCTCGCCGCCCCCGCCGACGGTGACCGGATCGAGGTGTCCGTCCAGCGGGTGTCCGACGGCGAGGTGTCGCCGTTCCTGGTGGACGCCTACCGCGAGGGTGACCCGGTCGAGGTCCGCGGCCCGATCGGCGGCTGGTTCGTCTGGCGGCCACAGCAGACCGAACCGGTGCTGCTGGTCGCCGGGGGATCGGGGGTGGTGCCGCTCATGGCCATGATCCGCGGCCGGCGGGCGGCCGGCAGCAGGGCACCGTTCCGGCTGATCTACTCCGTCCGCACCCCCGAGGACGCCTTCTACACCGACGAGCTGCGGCGACGGGTACGCGACGACGCCGGCCTGGACGTGGCGTACGTGTACACCCGGCAGGCGCCCGAGGGCTGGCGCGGCGAGCCGCACCGGCTCGGCCTCGCCGATGTCAACACCCATGGCTGGCCGCCGGAGCTGGAGCCGTTGGTGTACGTGTGCGGGCCCACCGCTTTCGTGGAGACCGTCTCCGACCTGCTCGTCGGGCTGGGCCACCCGGCGCGGCGGGTACGCACCGAACGTTTCGGCCCGACCGGTTGAGAGGAGACCGCGGATGACCGCGCTGCCCTACGTGGACGGCAACATGCTCGACGGTCCGTTGGGGGAGGTGTTCGCGGTCGACCTGAGCAGCGCCACCGCCCGGTGCGCCAACTGTGGCACCCCCGGTCCGGTGGCCGGGCTGCGGGTCTACTCGCACGCGCCCGGCCTGGTGGGTCGCTGCCCCACCTGCGTCGAGGTGATGCTGCGGCTGGTCCGCGCGCCCGACCGTGCCTGGCTCGACCTGCGCGGCGCCACCTTCCTGCAGTTCCCGATGCCACCCGACCGACCACGCTGAGGTCCTCGCGACTGTCGTGGGGACGTTTGCCGGCGCGCACGACGGGAACCGGGCCGAAATGACGAAGCCTCGTGTGGTGATCGTGGGGGCCGGGTTCGCCGGGTACCACGCGGCGAAGACGTTGAGCCGGTTGGCCCGCGACCGAGCCGAGATCGTCCTGCTGAATTCGACGGATTACTTCCTGTACCTGCCGCTGCTGCCGGAGGTGGCGGCGGGGGTGGTGGAGCCGGGCCGGATCGCGGTGCCGCTGGCCGGCACCCTGGACGGCGTACGGGTGGTCATCGGCGAGGCCGACAGCGTCGACCTGCAGAACCGGTGGGTCGGCTTCACCCAGCCGGAGGGCGACCGCAATCGGCTGGCGTACGACCGCCTGGTCCTCTCCGTCGGCAGCGTGAACAAGCTGCTACCCATTCCCGGCGTGACCGAGTACGCGCACGGCTTCCGCGGTCTGCCTGAGGCGCTCTACCTGCACGATCACGTGGTCCGGCAGATCGAGCTGGCCGAGCAGGCAGAGGATCCGGCGGAGCAGCAGGCACGCGCCACCTTCGTGGTGGTGGGTGCCGGATACACCGGTACCGAGGTGGCCGCGCACGGCATCCTGTTCACCGACGAACTGGCCGCCCAGCACCCCCGGCTCAAGATCCGGCCGAGGTGGCTGCTGCTGGACGTCGCCCCACGCGTGCTGCCGGAGTTGGACCGGCGGATGTCGGTCACCGCCGACAAGGTGCTGCGGCGGCGCGGGGTCGACGTACGGATGGGTACCTCGGTGGCGGTCGCCACCTCCGACGGGGTCAAGCTCACCGACGGCGAGTACGTCCCCACCTGCTCGCTGGTCTGGTGCGTCGGCGTGCGCCCCGACCCGTTCGTGGCGGAACTGGGCCTGCGGACCGAGAAGGGGCGGTTGGTCGTCGACGAGTACCTCAACGTCCCCGGGTTCCCCGAGGTGTACGCCTGCGGCGACGCCGCCGCGGTGCCCGACCTGACCCGGCCCGGTGAGATCTGCACGATGACCGCTCAGCACGCGCAGCGGCAGGGCAAACTGGCCGCGCACAACATCGCCGCCTCGTACGGGCAGGGACGCCGCCGGCCGTACAAGCACCACGACCTCGGTTGGGTGGTCGACCTGGGCGGCAAGCAGGCCGCGGCGAATCCGCTGAAGGTGCCGCTGTCCGGTCTGCCCGCCAAGGCGGTCACCCGGGGCTACCACCTGCTTGCGATGCCCGGCAACCGGGCCAGGGTGAGCGCGGACTGGTTCCTCGACGCCGCACTACAGCGGTCGGCGGCACAGCTCGGACTGATCTCCGCCACCGCCGTACCGCTGGAGAGTGCGTCGCCCGAGATGCCGGCGCGGGCCCGCTGACCACGGGCCCGTCGGCACGGAGGCTCGTGCGGTCGTGGGCGCGGACCCCGCGACCGCACAGCTGATTTCCGGCTCAGCCGGCGGCCATTCCGGCCCCCGCCTCGTCGATGGCGTCATCGACCGTGTGCGCCAGGTCGATGTCCATCGCGGTCACCGCCCCGGCGTTGCTTGAGGTCACGGTCAGCACGGCGGTCGTCGGGTCGGCGCGGCCGATCCGTGGCCCACGGCCGGTCTGCTGGCGCAGCAGATCGAGCCGGTCCAACACCCGGTCCAGGTTGCCCGGCGGCAATTCCAGGGTCCGGGACAGCGCGGTGCCGTCACCCGACCAGTAGGGCAGGTCGGCCAGGGCCGCGCGCAGCTCGGCCGGCGACAGCGGCGGCAGCGCGCTGACCGGACCGACCACGCCGCCGCCGGCCGACGGCTGCGCCAGCAACTGCCGCAGCTCATCCGGTACGTGCAGCGACTCGATCAGGTCACCGTCGTGCTCGGCGAGTGCGGCGAGGGTCGCCTCGGCCTGGTAGCGCGCCTGCTCCGGGCTTCGACCGCTGATCCGACCCACCTCGGAGAGGAAGCCGCTCAGGTCCTGGCGTCGCTCGATGCCGTCCACCGGGACCACGTCGTGCAGTGAGGCGGGCACCGCCTCCAGCAACCGGCGGCGTTCGCCGGCCTCCAGGGCCCAGGCCAGCACGAGCACCGTCGACTCGACCCCGACCTTGGCGGTGCGGAAGTCGACCCCGGCGCGACGGACGACGTCCTCGACCAGGTCGCGGTAGCCCATGGTGGTGATCCCCGGTGCCTGCACACCTGGCTCCGGCCGGGGCCGAGGGGCCTCCGGCAAACCGGCTGGCGGGGGAGCGGGACCGCCCCGCGTGGTGTCCGGTTTGCGGCCGCCGGCCGGTGCCGGGCCGGCCCGCTTGTTCTGGTCGAGGTGGGTGAGTTGTTTGGACGCGCTCAGGCTGGCGCCGGTGTCGGCGGCTCGCATGCCGCGTTCCCGGGCCTGGCGGGCCAGTGCCCGACGGCGCTGGTTGTCGCCCTCCATCTGCTTACGCATGGTGCACACCTCGCTTCCGCTGGTGTTCGCTGGCTTCGTCGATGGCCTTCCCGGCCGTCGCCGGTGCGAAACGATCGGGCCGGGGTCGGGCCGGGTGCCGGTCGCCGACGCCGGTGAGGCTTCATCCGGCCGGGGTGAGGGCCGGTCACCCGGGCGGGGCTGACGATCGTGGTGGACCGGAGATCTTCCGAGGCACGGCGGAAGGGAAGGTCGTGATGAAGCGGATAGTCGAGATCGTCCCCGCTCGACCCGGTTGGTACGCCCGGTGGCGGCTGGCACCCGAGCGCACCCGCTGTTACCCGGTGAGCCTGTGGGCGCTGTTGGAAGACGCCGACGGCGGTGGTCGCGAGGTGATCGGCGTCGACTGCGCCGGCCAGTGGCCCGGGGCGCAGGACGACGGAACAGGTGCGGAGTTCGTCCGCTATCTGTTTAAAACTCCGGATTCCGGTCCACCGGAGGACGCGGAGCCGACCATGGAGCCCCACCGTACGGGTCGGTATCCGATCCCGGCCTCCTGAGCCATCCTCCGGCCCCCGACCCCTGGTCCCAGGGTCGGGGGCCACCCCTTCTGGTGGCCCGAGTGGATCAGCCGGCCGCCTGCACGTCGTCCCCGGCGGCCAGGGGAAGCTTCAGCAGCTCGGCGAGGCCGGTGCGGTCCAGCAGTTGGCGCAGCGTGGGGTTGACGCCGGTCAGCCGCAGTGGCGCGGAGCCACCCCGATAGGCCACCACGAGCGCGCTCAACCCGGACGAGTCACACAGCCCGACCCCGCTGAGGTCGATGACGAACTGCTGGTAGCCGTCGCGCCGCAGGGCGGCCACGACGTCGATGAGTTCCGGCGAACTGTCGAAGTCGAGGTCGCCGGTCAGCCGCAACTCGGCCCGCCCCGCGTCGTGCCGGTCGACCTCGATGACCAACAGCTGTGCCGACATGACTCCATGCTCCCAGTACGCCGGCCAGGCGCAAGTCGCGGGGTGTAGAAGTTTGCCGACAGCCGCTACGCGGTGACCGGAGACTGATCGTCCGGCTCGGTGCCGGCCGGTTCTCGGGCCAGCAGGCTGGTCACCCCCGTCATGCCGAGGATGGTCTCGAGGAACCGGGGGACCGCCCGCAGCCGCAGTCGGACGCCCCGCTGCTGGCCCTCGCGCCAGGCGTGCACGATGACGCTGAGCCCGGTGCTGTCGATGAACTGCAGGCCGCCGAAGTCGAGCACCAGCGTTCTGGGGTCGGTGCTCATCCACCGGTCGATCTCGGCCCGCAGCGGCGCGGCGGTGGTGTAGGCGAGATCACCGACGACCTTGATCACGGGCGCGTCAGGATCGGACCGGTCGACGGACATGCTGAGCGGCGGCGTCTCGGGTCTGCGACCGTGGGACAGCAACGATCACGCCTTCCGCGGATGGCGGGCGGGTAGGGGCGGTTGGGATCGTAACAACCACTGAGCTGGCCCGCCGGTCGGGCGGCCGTCGGTGCCCGGCGGACGGTTGCCCGGGTGGCGGCACCGGCAGACCCGCGTAGGCTGGGTGTCAGGACGTGACCATGCATGCCGCTCGAAGCGGCTGCGGATCCGACAAGGAGCGAGGCTAAAGCTGGTGACAGGTGCCGACGTCAGGGACCTCGACCCCGGCGACGGACGGTCTTCCACGCCGAGCGCCGCCCGGGTCCCCGCCTGGCGTCAGACCACCTCTCGGTCGGTCGCCGCGCTGCCCGCCCTGGAGCCGGCGCAGGGTCAGCCCGCCCTCGACTGGCCGGAGGTCGCCGAGCATCTGCGTGAAGGCGTGGTGGTGTGCGGTCCGGACGGGACCGTACGGCACGTCAGCCCGGTCGCGCAGCGTCTGCTGCCCGAGGTGGTCGTCGGCGGGACGCTCGCGGCCGTCGAGCAGTTGGCCTCGCTCGATCCACACCTGCGTCATCACGGCAGGTGGCTGCGGGTACGCCGAGTCCCGCTCTCCGCCGGGCGTAGCTGCTGGTACGTCGAGGATGTCAGCGACCGCGAGAGGCGCTCCGAGGAACTGGCCGCCGAGCGGTCCAGGTCGGCGTTCCTGACGACGGTCGGCGACAAGCTGGGCAACCCGCTACACCCGGACCGGGCCGCCGCGGCGGTGGTCCGCCTGGCCGTGCCCACCCTCGCCGAGGTGGCGGTGCTGGTGCTGGCGCCACGGTCCGGACGGGCCCGCTGGTGGCGGGCCAGCCGGGCCGGAGACGAGACACCCACCGTCGATCGCGGGGTGATCGCCGCCACGGCGCTCCCGCCGGCGATCGCCGAGAGTCTGCGGGGTAACCACCCGCACGCCGTCGACTGGCTGGTCGAGCAGGTCGTCGAGGCGGGCTGGCTGCCCGGTGTCTCCGCCACCGAGGTGGCTGCCCGGCTGGTGTCGTTGCCGGGCCGGGACGCGCCTGCGGGGGTGCTGCTCGTCGCGCGGGGGACGGGCGGCTGGTACGGCGAGGACGACCTCGACCTGGTTCGGGCCTTCGCCGCCCGGGCCGGTGCGGCGTTGACCACCGCGCTGCTCTACCGCGAACAGGCGGAGGTGGCCGACATGTTGCAGGCCAGCCTGCTGCCTGTCGAGCCCGCTGCGGCGCCAGGGGTGGAGTGGGGCACGGCGTACCGTCCCGCCCAGGCCGGCCTACGCATCGGTGGCGACTTCTACGGTTCCCACCGGCTGCCCGACGGCGGCTCGGTGTTCTTCCTCGGCGACGTCTCCGGCAAGGGAGTCGAGGCGGCGGTCTTCACCGGGCAGCTGCGTCAGTGCCTGCACGCGCTGCACCGGGTCGAGCAGCAACCGGCCAAGCTGCTGCGGCTGCTCAACGACGCGCTGCTGGAGACGACCCTGGCGCACGGTCAGGGCCGGTTCGCCACCATGGTGCTGGGAGTGGTCCGTCCGCACCGCGACGGTGGCCTGGGGTTGACGCTGGCCGGCGGCGGGCACCTGCCGCCGTTGGTGCTGCGTTCCTCCGGCGAGGTCGAGCAGCTGCCGTTGAACGGCATGCTCATCGGCGTGGTGCCGGATCCGCGCATCGGACAGGTCTCCACGCGGCTCGCCCCCGGCGAAACATGCCTGCTCTACAGCGACGGAGTCACCGAGGCGCGCGGCGGCCGGCGGGGCGAGGAACTGCTCGGCACCGATCGCCTCGTGCAGGCGCTCACCGGGTGCCACCGGATGCCGGCACCGGCGCTGGCGGAGCGGATCGAACAGGTGACCTGCGACTGGTTGGCGCAGCGTGACCACGACGACATCGCGGTTCTCGCGCTGCGCGCTACCGGCGTCGCCAATCGCCCCCAACGGCATCTGCACGCGGTGCCGACCGTGACCGGGCCGGATCCGGAGGGGGCGACGACCCGGTGACCGCCGCGACGAGAGACACCTCGCTCGACGCCGTCTACCCGGACTACCTGCACTGTCTCGCCGAGGCCGACGAGCACGCCGCCGTCGAGGTGGCGCGCGGGCTGCTCGACGCCGGCGTGGCGGCCGAACGCGTGCTGCTGGATCTGGTCGCTCCGGCGCAGGCCGAGGTGGGCGAGCGTTGGGCGCGCAACGAGTGGAGCGTGGCCCAGGAGCACGCGGCGACGCACATCAGCGACCGGGTGGTGGCGGCCGTCGCCGCGTACGCCGACGTGCGGCCGACCCGTGCCCGGATCGTGGTGGCCTGCATGGACGGCGAGTGGCACGCGTTGCCGGCGCGACTGGTCGCCGAGGTACTGCGGCTGCGCGGTTGGCAGGTCACCTTCCTGGGGGCCAGCGTCCCCGCCGCGCACCTGGTGTCGTACCTGCACCGGCACGACGCGTACGCGGTGGCGTTGGCCTCCGCGTTGCCGATGCGGCTACCGCACGCGCACCGGATGGTCGAGGTGTGCCGGCGTTCGGACGTGCCCGTGCTGGTCGGTGGTCGGGGCTTCGGTGTGGACGGCCGGTGGGCTCGGCGGCTCGGCGTGCCCTGGGCCGCCAGCGCCCCGGCCGCCGCCGACCTGCTCGGCGACGAACGAGCCCTGCGTGCGGCCGCGCCGGCCGACCTGGCGCACCTGGCCGACGACGAGTACGCCAGCCTGGTGAACCGGCGTGGTGAGTTGATCGACAGCGCGCTGGCCGACCTGGCGCAGCGGTTCCCGGCCATTCGCGACCACAGCCCGGCCCAGTTGGATTCGACGGTCAGCGACCTCGGATACATCCTGGATTTCCTGGCCGCCGCCCTCTACGTCGACGACGGCTCGCTGTTCACCGAGTTCGTCGAGTGGTTGGTGACCATCCTGGACAGTCGTAGCGTGCCGGCCGCGACGGTGGAAGCGTCGCTGGCCCACTACGGCGGGGTGCTGCACGATTTTCCCCGGGCGGTGGACTTTCTCCAGCGGGGGCGCGGGGCGCTGCCGGTTGCCGACCGGCGAGCGGCCTGACCGCGAGGTGAGCTGCCGCCCGCAAGGGCCCCTATACTTGTCGCGCAGCAAACATCTGTGCTGACCATAGCGGGCCAGGCCGGGGGTGCTGGAGGTACGGCCGCGACTTCGCGGACCCGGCGGTCGCCGACCGTCCGGCGATGGGCTAGATTTCCGCCAGCGCGGGGCCGGTAGGCCCCGTCCTGGCCGACCTGAGGCAGGTAGAGATGGGCGCACGCACCCTCGCTCCGGTTCGCATTCTCGTGGTGGACGACGACCCGGGCGACGTGCTCATGATCGAGGAGGCCCTGGCCACCTCGGACGTCGAGAAGGTGATCGACGTGGTCGCCGACGGTCAGGAGGCGATGGAGTTCCTCCGTCGCGAGGGCCGGCACGGCGACGCCCAACGCCCGGACGTGATCCTGCTCGACCTCAACATGCCCCGGATGGACGGGCGTCAGGTGCTGGGCGAGGTGAAGGGCGACGAGGACCTGCGGACGATCCCGATCGTCGTGCTTACCACCTCGAACGCGGACACCGACATCATCAGCAGCTACACGCTCCAAGCCAACGCCTACGTCACCAAGCCGATCGACCTGGACGACTTCAACGACGTGGTGCACCGGATCGACGAGTTCTTCGGTCGGGTGGTCGTGCTGCCCAAGCGGGGCTGACCCGCCGTTACCGGCGGG
>NZ_BOPD01000004.1:0-68548 GCF_016863575.1 Micromonospora sediminimaris | reverse complement strand
CCCCGCCGTTACCGGCGGGCCTGACCCGACGACGTACGCCCGGCTCAGGTCAGCGCCGCCACCACGGTGGCGGCCCGGTCCTCGTGCTGGGCGTAGGCGTAGGGGAAAGCGGAGATCTGCACGGCCTGGGCGGCCAGGGTCAGGCTCATCTGCTGCCAGCCGGGCACCTGGAGCAGCGCCTCGTAGAACGCGCGGGCCGCGTACGCCGGCCGCATCAGGTCTCGTACGCTGCCCCAACCGCTGCTGGGGCGTTGCTGGAACAGCCCGACGGAGTCGTGGTCCCAGCCGATGGCCTGGTGCGGGTAGTTCTGTGACTCGGGCAGCACGCCGCTGGCGTAGTTGAGCAGAGTGCTCTCCTGCATCGCGGTGGCCACCGCGATCACCAGCCCCTGGCGGGGGATCTTCATGTCGACGCCGACGTCCACGATCGCCTTGGCGTTGTCCATCTGTGCCTGGGTGAGCCCGGCGACGGGTCGGGGGCGTGGTGGCTTGGTGGGGGCCTTCTTCTTCGGCTTCGGCTTGCTGGTGGGCGACGGCTTGGCGCTGGGCGAGGCGGTGGGGCTGGCCGGGGCGGGCGTGGGGCTGCGGTCGAAGGACCGGGAGGCGGCCTTCTCCTGAGCGGCGAGCGCGCGGTCGGTGAGCGCGCGGTCGGTGAGCGCCTCGGTCACCGGGGGCGGGGGTACCTCGTCATCGTGTCTGGTGGCCACGACGGCGGTGGCGCCGAGGCAGCAGGTCACGCCGGTGGCCAGAGCCACCCGGACCGGGGTGGAGGCGAGCACCGCGCGAACACCGCGGCGCGGTGTCGGCACGGCACGATGCCGGCCCATCAACCTTTCGGATGATGTGTCGTCGGCCGAAAGGCTCGCCGGTTGCCCGGGGGTCAGCTGCTGGTCGAAGTCGTCGTCGGGATGCACCCGCCGAGGCTAGAAAGCCAATCGCCGCCTGCCATCGGCCCGGTTGGTGGCATGCGTCACAATTCGCGGCTATCCGCCGGGTCATTCTCCACTTACGCTTACATACCGGTCGAGCCGGGCCTATCCACCGTGGAGGAAATGTCAGGAATGAGCCTATAAAACAGGGCGGAAACGGGATCTTGTAGACGTCTATCGAGCCCGTTGGTCGCCTCCCCCGAATGGGTGAGGCTGGGCTCGACCCAATCGAGCCGTCGCGTGGGGCGGTCGGACCAGGCGGTGCCCGCCGGCGGCGGTACGCGCCGGCAGGAACCCGGCTCGCTCATCCCACCAGCGGGTCAGTGTCGGCCGTTCTCCGCCGGACTGACGGTGAGCCGGTGCCGGCCGCCGTCCTCGCTGGAGAACGGCCACAGCCGATCGGCGTGCTCGACCAGTTCGGCGAGCTGCTGTCGACTCAGCCCGACCGACGAGATGGAGGCGTGCACGTCGGCCCGGTACCGGCCGTCGTCATCCCGCCCCAGCTTCGCCTCCGCGCGTACCTGCACGGTGTGCGCCTCGTCGGTGATCCCGCCGGCCGCCTCCACCGCCGCGTGGTGCAGGCAGGACGCGAACGCGGCGGCCAGCAGCTGCGACGGGGTCAGCCCGGTGCAGTGCGGCGCCAGCGGCGAGGCGAGGGCGGTCGACAGCGCCTCGTCGTCGGTGTGGATGTGACCGCCCTCGGCGGTCGCGGCGGCAACCTCGTTCAGCCAGGAACTCGGCATCGCGTTCCTCCCGTCACTCCCCGCCCGGCTACCCGGGGTCGGACGCGTGAAACCGGGGATCAACCGCCGTGCCGACTCCACTGGGCGCCGACGGCGGCCTCGGTGACCTCGGCCGCAGCCCGCTCCGTCCACGGACTCACCGCCGGTGGCCGCTGCCGTGGCATCAGTGGCTCGTGCATCGGCACGTACACCCGGGCGTCGACTGCCTCGGCCAGCAGCAGTGCGGCCACCAGGCTGCTCGGCCGCCGGGTCGGATCGTCGGCGAGGCAGCGCCGGCACAGGTCCGCCACCTCGGCGGGCAGCCCGGGCAACTCGGGCAACGGTCGCGGTGTCCGGCGTGACTCCCGCCCGAGCAACTGACTGACGCTGTCCACCGGGTACGGCAGGCGTCCCGCGAGGCTGTAGTGGAGAAGGACGCCGAGGGCGTAGATGTCGGCCGCCGGGGTCGCCGGGGCCCGGTGCAGCTGCTCCGGTGCCAGGTACGCGGGCGTACCGACCACGACGCCGTCGGGCGCGGTGTCGGCGGCCCCGGCCGGGGTGGCGATGCCGAAGTCCAGCACCTTTACCCCCGAGGGGGTGAGCATCACGTTTGCCGGCTTGATGTCGCGGTGCACGATGCCGTGGGCGTGCGCGGCGGCCAGCGCGGCGCTGACCTCCGCGCAGACCCGCACCGCGATCCGCCAGTCCAGTGGGCCGGTGCGCAGGTGTGCGGCGAGGGTCTGCCCCTCCGCCAGCTCCATGACGATGTACGGCAGCTCGTGCCCCAACCCGGTGTCGCAGGTGCCGAAGTCGTGCACGCTTGCCACGTTCGGGTGGACCAGGCGGGCCGCGGAGCGTGCCTCGGAGCGGATCCGCTCCACCGAAGCCGTCCCGTCGGGCTGACCGGGCGAGACCAGTTTCACCGCGACCGACCGATCCAGCACGGTGTCGTACGCCCGCCACACCTCCGACATCCCGCCGATGCCGATGCGCTGTTCGAGCCGGTAGCGCCCGTCCAGCGTACGCATCGACCGCCCCCTGACCTCGTAGTGCTCCGCCGCGGCGCGTGAGGCCGTGGCCCCGGCACGGTACCCCGGCTCCGATCAGGGCAAACCCGCCTCCTACGGCGGCTGGTGCGTTAGCGTGCGAGCCGGGACGCCCGACGCGCCGGGCGGGCTGGAGGCGGAACGTGATGAGTGAGGTGACCGTACGTTTCGTCGGCGGTCCGGCCCACGACCTGGTCCGGTCGCTGCCGGCCGGGCCGGACGGCGCACCGCCGCGGCTGTGGGTGCTGCGCCGGCCACAGGAGGCGCCCACACCGGCGGCCGACCATCTCTACGTGCGGCAACGCCCCGACGGGTCGGGCACCTGGTCCATGCGCTTCGTCCGGACCGACCCGGTCGGCGTGACCGAGTGACCCCGGGTCGACCCCCTCCGACGGCGGCCGCACAGCTGGCACACAGCAACCGCACAAGCGGCCCCAAGTGCGCGGCCCCACCATGGCAGCCATGAGGATCGAGGGCGAGGCCACGCCGGGCCGGGTGGAACTGCGTCGACCGGACGGTGAACCGGTCCGGGTGCTGGTCGTCGACGACGAGCCGACCCTGACGGACCTGCTGTCGATGGCGCTGCGGTACGAGGGCTGGCAGGTGCGTACGGCAGCCGACGGCATGGCGGCGGTACGCGCCGCCCGGCAGTTCCGACCCGACGCGGTGGTGCTCGACGTGATGCTGCCCGACCTCGACGGTTTCCAGGTGCTGCGCAAGTTGCGGGCGGACAACGACAGCGTGCCGGTGCTGTTCCTGACCGCCCGGGACGCGGTCGAGGAGCGGGTCGCCGGGCTGACCGTCGGCGGCGACGACTACGTGACCAAGCCGTTCAGCCTGGAGGAGGTCATCGCCCGGCTGCGCGCGCTGCTGCGCCGCTCCGGCTTCGCGGTGGCCGCCCGCCCGGACGCGGTGCTCACCGTGGGCGACCTCACCCTCGACGAGGACAGCCACGAGGTACGCCGGGACGGTCGGCTGATCACCCTCACCGCCACCGAGTTCGAGCTGCTGCGGTACCTGATGCGTAACCCCCGCCGGGTGCTGAGCAAGGCGCAGATCCTCGACCGGGTGTGGAACTACGATTTCGGCGGCCAGGCCAACGTGGTCGAGTTGTACATCTCGTACCTGCGGAAAAAGATCGACGCCGGCCGCCAGCCGATGATCCACACGCTGCGCGGGGCCGGGTACCTGCTCAAGCCGGCGGAGTGAGCGGGGTGCGCCGGTGGCTGGCGGGCTGGTCGCTGCGGACCCGCCTGGTGATCACCCTGGTCGCGCTGCTCGCCGTGGTCAGCCTGGCCATCGGCGGCCTCACCACCGTGGCACTGCGGCAGTTCCTGATCTCCCGGGTGGACGAGCAGCTGCGCTTCACGCCCGGCGGGCGGCCCAGCGCCCCCTGGGAACCCGGCCCGGGCACCGGCCCGTGGGGCGACGTGCGGGTACCGCGCGGCTTCCCGCCCGGCACGATCAGCGCCCAGGTCGTCGACGGCCGGGTTACCGAGGCGTGGACACTCGTCGGCCGGCAGGAACAGCCGGTACCGGTCGGCGAGGTGGGTGAGCTGGCCGACGTGCCAACCGACGGCCGGGCGCACAGTCTGAGCCTGGGGGAGCGGGGCGGCTACCGGGTCGTGGCCCGGCAGTCGGCCACCGGGACGGTGCGGGTGCTGGGTGTGCCGCTGGCCGGCGTGCAGGAGACCGTCTGGGCGATGGTGGCCGCGCAGGCCGGGGTCACCGCCGTCGGCCTGCTCATCGCCGGCACCACCGGGGCGCTGATCGTCCGGGCCACGCTGCGTCCGCTGCGCCGGGTCGCCGCCACCGCCGCCCGGGTCAGCGAACTACCACTGGACCGGGGTGAGGTGGCGCTCTCCGAACGGGTCCCGGCCGCCGACACCGACCCGCGAACCGAGGTCGGGCAGGTCGGCTCCGCGCTCAACCGGATGCTCGGCCACGTCGCCGCCGCGCTCGCCGCCCGCCAGGCCAGCGAGACCCGGGTACGCCAGTTCGTCGCCGACGCCAGCCACGAACTGCGTACGCCCCTCGCGGCGATCCGTGGCTACGCCGAGGTGGCGCGCCGGGGTCGCGACGAGGTGCCGCCCGACGTGGCCCACGCGTTGCGCCGGGTCGAATCGGCGAGCACCCGGATGACCGGCCTCGTCGACGACCTGCTGCTGCTGGCCCGACTGGACTCGGGCCGACCCCTGGCGGTCGAACCGGTCGACCTCACCGCACTGGTGGTGGACGCGGTAAGCGACGCGCACGTGGCCGGCCCCGAGCACCGCTGGCAGCTGGACCTGCCTGAGGCGGTCATCCGGGTGCCCGGCGACCCGGCGCGGCTGCACCAGGTGCTGGCGAACCTGCTGGCCAACGCCCGGGTGCACACCCCGCCCGGCAGCACCGTCACCACCAGCCTGCGCCAGGCCGGCGACACCGCCGAACTCAGCGTCACCGACGACGGCCCCGGCGTACCCCCCGAACTGCGGCCCGAGGTGTTCGAACGCTTCGCCCGCGGCGACAGCTCCCGGTCCCGCGCCCACGGCAGCACCGGCCTCGGCCTGGCCATCGTCGCCGCCGTGGTGGAGGCGCACCACGGCACCGTCGCCCTGGACTCCCGACCGGGCCGCACCGTCTTCACCGTCCGGCTGCCCAACTCCACAGCCGACGCATAGGCGAGCCACGGCGGCACGACAGCTGCCTGGCCGAGGCTGGCCGGCATGGACAGCACAGGCAACCCGTCGCACCCGCCCGGGGCACCCACCGCCCCACCCGACCCTTCGGCCCCCTCGACCGCCTGGGTACGGCCGGCCCTGGCCGCGTTGCTGCTGGCCACCGGGCTGCTCTACCTGTGGGGCCTGGGCGCCTCCGGCTGGGCCAACTCCTACTACGCCGCGGCGGCGCAGGCCGGCTCGCAGGACTGGACGGCCTTCTTCTACGGCTCGTCGGACGCGGGCAACTCGATCACCGTCGACAAGACACCCGCCTCGCTGTGGCTGATGGCGCTCTCCGTACGCCTGTTCGATCTGAACAGCTGGGCGCTGCTGGTGCCGCAGGCGCTCTGCGGGGTGGCGACGGTCGGCCTGCTGTACGCCGCAGTGCGCCGTTGGTACGGGCCGATCGCCGGCCTGATCGCCGGCGGGGTGCTCGCCGTGACGCCGGTGGCCACGCTGATGTTCCGGTTCAACAATCCGGACGCGTTGCTGGTGCTGCTGCTGGTCGCCGCCGCGTACGCCACGGTCCGCGCCCTGGAGACGGCCAGCACCCGGTGGTTGGTGCTGGCCGGCACCCTGGTCGGCTTCGGCTTCCTGACCAAGATGCTCCAGGCGTTTCTGGTGCTGCCGGTCCTCGCGGCGGTGTATCTGATCGCCGCACCGACCACGCCGGTCCGCCGACTCCGGCAGGTGCTGATCGCGGGGCTGGCTGTGGCGGTGGCCGCCGGTTGGTGGGTGGCGGTGGTCGAGCTGGTGCCCGCCGCGCACCGCCCGTACATCGGCGGGTCGCAGTCCAACAGCGTGTTGGAGCTGACCCTCGGCTACAACGGTCTCGGTCGGATCACCGGCAACGAGGTGGGCAGCGTCGGCGGTGGCGGCGGGCCGGGCGGCGGCGGCCCGTTCTCCGGGCAGGCCGGCCCGCTGCGCATGTTCGGTGGGCAGGTCGGCGGGCAGATCTCCTGGCTGCTGCCGGCCGCACTGATCCTGCTGGTGGCCGGGCTGGTGCTGGCCGGCCGGGCGGCGCGTACCGACCGGGCGCGGGCGGGGCTGCTGCTCTGGGGCGGCTGGCTGCTGGTCACCGGCGGGATCTTCAGCTACATGTCCGGCATCTTCCACGAGTACTACACGGTGGCGCTGGCACCGGCGGTCGCCGCGCTGGTCGGCATCGGCACGACCCTGCTCTGGCAGGCCCGCGCCGTCGCGTCGAGGGGACGCCGGATCGCGTCCACCCTGGTCCTCGCCGGCACCGTCGTCGTCACCGCGGTGTGGTCGGCGACGCTGCTGGGCCGTACCTCCGACTGGTATCCGTGGCTGCGTACCGCCGTACTGGTCGGCGGGCTGATCGCGGTGTCGACGCTGCTGCTGGCCCATCGGCTGGTCCGCCGCGCGGCCGTCCCGGCGTTGCTGGTCAGCGCGGCGGTGGCGCTGGCCGGGCCGGCCGCGTACGCGATGCAGACCGCAGCGACCCCGCACACCGGCGCCATCCCGACCGCCGGTCCGCAGGCGCGCGGCGGTTTCGGGCCGGGCGGGGGCGGACGTTTCGCCGACGGCCCTTACGCCGGCCGCTTCGACGGCACCGGTCGACCCGGCGACGGCCGGTCCGGCTTTGGCCCGCCGGGCACAGCCGACGGCGCCGGCCAGACCGACGGCGGCCGACCCCTCGGCGGTGCGGTCTCCGGTGGCCAGGTCCCCGGTGGGCCGCCGACGGCCGGGCGGACCGGAGCGAACCGTGGCGGCCCAGGTGGCCTGCTCGACTCCCGGGAGCCGAGCGCGGAACTGCGGGAGCTGCTGGAACGCGACGGGGACGACTACACCTGGATAGCGGCCACCGTCGGCTCCAACAACGCCTCCGGCTACCAGCTGGCCACCGGCCGGCCGGTGATGGCGGTGGGCGGCTTCAACGGCAGCGACCCGTCGCCCACCCTCGAGCAGTTCCAGCGGTACGTGGCCGACGGCAGGATCCACTGGTTCCTCGGCGGGGGTGGCTTCCGGGGCACCAACGGCGGCAGCTCCGCCTCCTCGGAGATCGCCGCCTGGGTCGCGGCGAACTTCCCGACGCAGACCGTCGACGGGGTCGCCCTCTACGACCTGAGCAGCGGAAGGCAGGGATGACGCGATGATCACCTCGATCGGTTCCCGCGCCGCCGTACCGGCCCGGCCCGGCGCACCGAACCCGGTACTGGACGTCGTCGTCCCGGTCTACAACGAAGAGGTCGACCTCGGCCCGAGCGTCCGGCGACTGCACGCCCACCTGGCCGAGCACTTCCCGTACCCGTTCCGGATCACCATCGCCGACAACGCCAGCATCGACGGCACGCCGGCCGTCGCCGAGGCCCTCACCGTCGAGCTGCCCGAGGTTCGGGTACGGCACCTGTCCGCCAAGGGCCGCGGGCGGGCCCTGCGGGCGGCCTGGTCGGCGTCGGACGCGCCGGTGCTGGCGTACATGGATGTCGACCTCTCCACCGATCTCGCGGCGCTGCTGCCGCTGGTCGCGCCACTGATCTCGGGTCACTCCGACGTGGCCATCGGTACCCGGCTGGCGCGTACCGCCCGGGTGGTGCGCGGTGCCCGGCGGGAGGTCATCTCCCGGACGTACAACCTGCTGCTGCGCGGCACCCTGGCCGTCCGGTTCTCCGACGCGCAGTGCGGGTTCAAGGCCATCCGGGCGGACGTGGCCCGCGAGCTGCTGCCACTGGTGCAGGACACCGGCTGGTTCTTCGACACCGAGCTGCTGGTGCTGGCGCAGCGGGCCGGACTACGCATCCACGAGGTGCCGGTCGACTGGATCGACGACCCGGACAGCCGGGTGGACGTGGTGGCCACCGCCGTGGCCGATCTGCGCGGCATCGGGCGGCTCGGCCGGGCGCTGCTGACCGGTGCGCTGCCCCTGGCCGAGCTGAGAGCGCAGCTCGGTCGGGCTCCGCTGGCGGCTCCGCCGGAGCAGGCGCCCGCCGGGCTGCCCCGGCAACTGATCCGGTTCGCCGCCGTGGGGGTGGTCAGCACCTGCGCGTACCTGCTGCTGTTCACGCTGACCCGGGGTGCGCTCGGCGCCCAGCCGGCGAACCTGCTGGCGTTGCTGCTCACCGCGGTGGCCAACACCGCCGCCAACCGGCGGCTCACCTTCGGCATCGCCGGACGCCGGCACGTCACCCGGCACCACGTGCAGGGACTGCTGGCGTTCGCTCTCGGCCTCGCGCTCACCAGCGGGTCACTGGCCATCCTGCACGCGGCCACCACCCCGGACCGGGCTGTGGAACTGGCGGTCCTGCTTGCGGCAAACCTCGCCGCCACAGCCCTGCGCTTCACCCTGCTCCGCCTAGCCATGCACCACCACCCCTGACAGCACCCCCGACACACCGTGTTGATCAAGAAGTTCTGGTCGCCGATGAAGATCGAACTAGGCGGAAACCTCTTGATCAACAGCGGGCGTCGGGGTGGGGCGGGGGGGAAATGGGGTGGGAAGTGTGTTGTTGTGGCCGACAGGTGGCAATTGGCAGCGTACGGTGGCATGGTCCGGCCAGGCCGCCCGAATCCTCAATGCGAGCTTATGGCGGTTGGTGTCGGTTGTGACGGCAGAGGGAAGGAGCGGTCGGTGAACCACCTGGCCTACCTGGACGCGGGATCCGGCAGCCTGATCGTGCAGGCGGTGGTCGGCGGGATCGCCGGCGTCGCGGTGGCGGCCAAGCTCTACTGGCGCAGGCTCGTCAGCCGGTTTCGCCGCCAGCCCACCGACCAGAGCTGACCCGATCCGATGGTGATTCCGGACCTTGGCCGGTCGTCGCGACCGGCCCCGCTGCACGTCGACCCTCGGCCAGAGCCCGGCTCGTTCCGCGACCCGGCGAACCGGGTGTTCCACGCCGGCGACGACGTGCTGCGCGCGCTCGACCGGACCGCCGC
Organism: Micromonospora sediminimaris; assembly: GCF_016863575.1. Taxonomy (NCBI): domain Bacteria; kingdom Bacillati; phylum Actinomycetota; class Actinomycetes; order Micromonosporales; family Micromonosporaceae; genus Micromonospora; species Micromonospora sediminimaris. Next base: position 59,252 of record NZ_BOPD01000004.1, on the reverse strand, counting down.
CGCCGACTGGCGTGCCCTCGCCGCCAGCAGTTTCTTTCCGCCGTTGCTCGCCGCCGGCAAGGTCTGCGGCACCGAGGAACTGCCGGTGGAGTCGCCGTTGCGGGAACTGCCGTCGGGTCCGGCGTCGACCGACTGGGCGACGGTGCTTCGGCACGAGCGCGTTCCGTTCGTCTCACACCCGTACGAGTGGTCCTTCGCCATGTTGCGCGACGCCGCGCTGCTGCACCTGGAGATCCTCCGGGCCGCCCTGCCGGCGGGCTTCACCACGAAGGACGGCTCGGCGTACAACCTCCAGTGGCGCGGCACCGAGCCGGTCTTCATCGACATCGGGTCCTTCACTCCGCTGCGCGACGGTGAACCCTGGGCCGGCTACCGACAGTTCTGCCAGACACTGCTCTACCCGCTGATGCTCAGCGCCCACCTGGGGCTGGCCTTCCAACCGTGGCTGCGGGCCCAGGTCGACGGCATCGAGCCGGAGCAGATGGGCCCACTGTTCCGGGGCACCCGTCGGCTGTTGCCCGGGGTGCTCACCCACGTCCACCTGCACGGCTCCGTTCAGCGCCGCAGCGCCGACACCAGCACCGCCGACGTACGCGCCCAGTTGCGCGACGCCGGGTACACCCGTGAGCTGGCCGTGGCCACCGTGCGGGGGCTGGAGAAGCTCGTCCGCCGCCTTGATCATCAGCCGGCTGCCACCCACTGGGTCGACTACCAGCAGACCTGCGGCTACTCCGGCGACGACCGGGCGGGCAAGGAGCGCTTCGTGGCTGCCGCGTTGAGCGTCGCCGGTCGGCGCCGGCTCGTGCTCGACCTGGGCGCCAACGACGGACGGTACGCGCGCCTCGCGGCCCGGCACGCCGACTACGTGGTCGCCGTGGAGCAGGACCCGGCGGTGGTCGACCGGCTGTACCGCACCCTGCGCGGAGAGGGCGAACGGCACGTCCTGCCGCTGGTGATGGACCTGGCCGACCCGTCGCCCGGCGGTGGCTGGCGCGGCACCGAACGGGCCTCGTTCGCCGCCCGGGTCAACGCGGACACCGTGCTCGCCCTGGCCCTGGTGCACCACCTGGCGATCGGACGCAACGTGCCGCTGCCGGAGGTGCTGGCCTGCCTCGCCGGCTTCGCCGCGCCCGGCGGCCGGCTGGTGGTCGAGTTCGTCCACCCGGACGACCCGATGGCCGCCCGACTGCTGGCCAACAAGCCCGACGGCATCTTTCCCGACTACCGGCGGAATGCCTTCGAGGCCCTGCTCGCCGGCCACGGCACCGTCGAGGACCGGCTGGAACTGCCCTCGGGGACCCGCACGTTGTACCGGGTGGCGCTTCCGTGACCGACCGCCCCACCACCGAGGCCGGCGTGAGCGGTCCCGGCAGCGACCCGGTGCCGGCCCCGTCCGCGCCGACCGATCTGACCGAGACGGTACGCCGCAGGTGGTGGGGTTGGGGCAGCTGGCGAGCTGAGGGCCGGCGGCTGCTGGAGGTCACCGCGCTGGTCGGGCTGGTGATCACCCAGCCGTTGCTGGACATCCTCGGCCGCAGCCCGGACTTCTTCCTGTTCCACCGGGCCGACCGGGGCGAGATCCTGCTGCTGGTGGCCCTGGTCGCGGTGGTGCCGACGGTGGCGCTCGGGCTGCTGGGCCTGCTCGCCGGCCTGGCCGGAGCCGCGGTGCGGACGGTCACCCACAGCCTGCTGCTCGGGCTGCTGGTCGCCGCGCTGGCGGTGCAGGTGGGCCGGCACACCACACCGCTGCGGGGCGTACCGCTGCTGCTGGTGGCGCTGGTGTTCGGCACCGCCGCAGCCGTCGCCCACCGGCGCTGGACGGCCCTCGGTCGGGTGCTGCGCCTGGCGGCCGTCGGCCCGCTGATCTTCGTCGGGCTGTTCCTGTTCGCCTCGCCGACCGGGCCGGTGGTGCTGCCGCTCGGCGACGGCGGCGTGGCGGGCACGGCGACCGGCAACCGGCACCCGCCGGTGATCATGCTGATCCTCGACGAGCTTCCGCTGGTCTCCCTGCTCGACGCCACCGGTGGCGTCGACGCGACCCGGTTTCCGCACTTCGCCGAGCTGGCCGCCGCCTCGACCTGGTACCGCAACGCGACAGGGGTCAGCGGCTGGACCCCGTACGCGTTGCCGGCGATGCTGACCGGCCGCTACCCGGCCGAGTCGTTCGCCCCGCACTACTCGCACTACCCGGACAACCTCTTCACCGCCTTCGGCGGGTTGTACGACATCCGCGCCGAGGAGAGCATCACCCGGCTCTGCCCGCCGAGCCGCTGCGAGCAGCCGGTCACCCCGGAACAGGGGACCGGCGTGCTGGTGCGGGAGACGGCGGAGCTGCTGCGTCAGGTGACCGCGCCGCACGACAGTCGGATCGACCCGGAGGACTCCTACCGCGAACGCACCGCCGAGGAGGCCGGCATCGACGCCGCAGAGCCGGTGCCGACCGACCCGAAGTTCCGCTGGGACAGCCTCAACGTCAACCAGCCGGCCCGCTTCACCAGCTTCCTCGCCGGCCTGGCCCCGTCGGCGCGACCGACACTGCATTTCCTGCACCTGCTGATGCCCCACTCGCCGTGGGCGTTCCTGCCGTCCGGGGCGCGGTACGAGGCCCCGGAGGACTTCCCCAACGAGGGTGACGGCTGGGTGGACCTGGCCCGCGCCCGGCACCTCGCCCAACTCGGCTACACCGACCGGCTGATTGGCGAGACGATGCGTACGCTGCGCGCCAGCGGACTGTGGGACGAGGCGCTCGTGGTGGTCACCGCCGACCACGGAGTCAGTTTCACAAAGGGCGTGCAGGGGCGCGGCGAGGACGCGATCCGCGCCGCCGCCGACGAGGTGGCCTGGGTGCCGCTGTTCGTCAAGACGCCCGGCCAGCGCAGCGGGCAGGTCGACGACCGCAACTGGCAACACGTCGACCTGCTGCCGACGATCGCCGACGAGGCCGCCATCCGGTTGCCCTGGCGGGTCGACGGTCGTTCCGCCCGGCAGGGGCCCCGCGCCGACGCGGGCAAGGTCTTCTACGACCGGCCGTCCCAGCCGATGCCGATCAGCGGCGGGGTGCCGGCCGCGCCGCCACCGATGGCGCCGCACCGGCTGGTCGGCACCGCCGTGGGCGCGGTACCGACCTCCGGCAGCGCCCGGGTCGGCGGGCTGGACGCCTTCCGGGCCGTCGATCCCGACGAGGGTGTGCTGCCCGGCATGATCTGGGGCACCGTCGACGACGACGTCCCCGACGGCACCGAGCTGGCGGTGGCCGTCAACGGCACCGTCGCGGCGGTGGTCCCGGTGGTCGCCCCGGACCCCGGCGGCCGACGCTTCGCGGCGCTGCTCGCCGACGACCGGCTGTTCCGGGCCGGCGCCAACCACCTCGACCTCTACCTGGTCGGCCAGGACGGCCAACTTCGTCAGCTGTCGATCTCCTGACCGGTCCGTCGGGCCCGCCAGGTCGGCACGCGCGCCGGTCTTGGATCGTTTCCCACTCCGCCTGTTTGCACGCTACGTGCGCCTTTCCTGCCTGTCCGTCCCGGTCGTCGGGGTTTCCCGGCGCTTCGGTCGGGAATCGGGTGACGCATGCCTCACCGCCGAACCACGAGCGGCGGTGTTGCCGCAACCGCAATTACGGTAGAAGCGAAGGCAATTCAACGTAGATCTGCCGGCGAAGCGAGGAACCACATGACGGAAGTCAAGCTCGATCACCCCGGCGGGCAGCTGTCGATGCCGGTACATTCCGCGGTCGAGGGCCCCGCCGGGATCGGTGTGGGCAAGCTGCTGAAGGAAACCGGGCTGACGACGTACGACCCGGGGTTCGTCAACACCGCCGCCTGTTCGTCCGCGATCACCTACATCGACGGTGACGCGGGCATCCTGCGTTACCGTGGCTACCCGATCGATCAGCTGGCCGAGAAGAGCTCCTTCCTGGAGGTCTCCTACCTGCTGATCTACGGTGAGCTGCCGACCACCCAGGAGCTGACCGAGTTCACCGAGCGGATCCGCCGGCACTCGTTGCTGCACGAGGAGATGCGGCGCTTCTTCGACGGTTTCCCCCGGGAGGCCCACCCGATGGCGGTGCTCTCCTCCGCCGTCAGCGCCATCTCCACCTTCTACCAGGACAGCCTCGACCCGTTCGACGCCGAGCACGTGGAGATGTCCACGGTCCGGCTGATGGCGAAGGTGCCGACCATCGCCTCGTACGCGTACAAGAAGGCGATCGGGCAGCCGCTGCTGTATCCGGAGAACTCCCTGGGCTACGTGGAGAACTTCCTGCGGATGACGTTCGGTGTGCCGGCGGAGCCGTACGAGGTCGACCCGGTGATCGCCCGGGTGCTGGACATGCTCTTCGTGCTGCACGCCGACCACGAGCAGAACTGCTCCACCTCGACGGTGCGGCTGGTGGGCTCCAGCAACGCCAACCTGTTCGCCTCGGTCTCGGCCGGCGTCAACGCGCTGTTCGGCCCGCTGCACGGCGGCGCCAACCAGGCGGTGCTGGAGATGCTCGAGCGCATCCAGGCCGACGGCGGTGACGTGCAGTCGTTCGTCCGCAAGGTGAAGGACCGCGAGGACGGCGTCAAGCTGATGGGGTTCGGCCACCGGGTCTACAAGAACTACGACCCGCGTGCCGCGATCGTGAAGCAGGCGGCGCAGGACGTGCTCGGCCGGATGGCCAAGCCGGACCCGCTGCTGGACATCGCGATGCAACTGGAGGAGATCGCCCTCGCCGACGACTTCTTCGTCTCCCGCAAGCTCTACCCGAACGTCGACTTCTACACCGGCCTGATCTACAAGGCCATGGGCTTCCCGACGAAGATGTTCACCGTGCTGTTCGCCCTGGGGCGGCTGCCGGGCTGGATCGCCCAGTGGCGCGAGATGATCAACGACCCGGAGACCAAGATCGGCCGCCCGCGGCAGGTCTACACCGGTGCCGCCGAGCGGAACTACCTTCCCGTCGAGCAGCGCTGACCGCGCAACCTGACGCAGCCCGCACGACGACGGCCGCCGCACCCGGAACACGGGTACGGCGGCCGTCGTCGTCCTGACCCGCAGTGGTGGGCAGGTCGCCGAGCACCTCGTTGATGACATGGATGCGGGCGGCGCCGGCCCGGTAGTCGGTGGTAACCGTGCCGGCGGCGACCAGCTCGGCCACCGGCAGCGCCCCGGTGACCAGATGATCGCGCAGCAACCCGCGCCCTCCTCGGACCGCACCGCCGCCGGATGTCTGCGAGTGTGTCGGATGCGCAGCGTCGCCGACCAGTGTGGATAGATCGTAACGGCAGACCGAACTACCCGAACAGACCTGGTGCCATCCGGCGGGCGCCGCCCCACACGCCGCCCGGCGGTGCCCACGGGCGGGTCAGTCGACGGCGGCCTTCAGCAGCCAGGACGTCACCCGGGGATGGCCGGGCAGTTCGGCCCGGCCGGTGCACCAGAGCAGCACATCGACCGGATCCCCGGCCGGGGCCTGCGGAAAGAGCCGGGCGAGCACCGCCGCGCACAGCTCCGCCGGTGGCCGCCAGTCGATGCCGAGCCCCTGGGCGATGTCCCAGGTGTGCACGAGCGTCTCGTTGACCCCGAGGGCGGCGAAGCCACCCGGATCGGTCGGCCCCCAGTGCCACCCACGGGCGGCCGGATCCGCAGCGTCGACCGCTTCGCTCAGCAGCCGCCCGCAGGCGGTGACCACGGCGAGAACATCGCGCGGCGCGGCGTCGTCCCGGACGACCAGGTCGAACGGCAGGTACGCCTCATCCGGGCGGGCTGCGACCTGACCCGCGTACGCCAGCAGGTCGTGGGCGACGTGGACCGCCGTCGTCCAGCAACTCCACTTCAGCGGGCCCGCCCGGTGTTCCCGCCAGTCCCGGGACAGGTGCGGCGTGAGCACCCGCACCATCTCGGTCACCGCCCGCTCGACGTCCCCACCGTCCATCCTCATCATGTCCAGCATGCTGCCATTCGCCCTGCCGGCCGGCGGCCCCGTCAGGTCCGGGCTGCCGCACCAACCGGGTGAGCGGTACGGTGCCGCCCATGAGTCAGCAGGTGCGGGTCCGACCGTTTTCGCTCGGTGGGCGCGTGGTGCTGGTGGCCCACCTGTTGATGCTGGCCGCCGTGCTGATCGGCAGACTAGGGGTTTGCCGACGGCGGTCGTGAGCGAGTGTCGGTCGGGATTGCTACCGTCCGGCATTCGCTGGAGCCGATCCGGGCGACACGTCCCGGGGGCATCGGCTGACAAGAGGGGATGCACGGCGTGGGTGACGAGGAGAAGAGCGCACTGTCGATGTTCCTGAAGGCGCAGCGGGTAAGCGTCCTCGCGATCATCGACGGGCTTGACGTGACGGCCCTGACCACCGCCGTGCTGCCCTCCGGGTGGACGCCGCTGGGCCTGGTGGAGCACCTCGGCTACGCCGAGCGACACTGGTTCCAGGAGATCATGCTCGGCTCGGCCGTCCCGCTGGTCTGGCCCGACGACGACCACGCGCCGCTGACCACGCCCCGACCGCCGTCGGTGGTGCTGGAGTTCTACCGTGCCCAGTGCGAGCGGTCCGACGCCGTCCTCGCCGCCACGTCGCTGTCCGCCCCGGTACGCGAGCGGCACCCCGGCCCGCTCGGAGAAGAGGTCACCGACCTGCGGCGCGTCGTCCTGCACATGATCGAGGAGACCGCACGACACGCGGGTCATCTCGACGCGGCGCGCGAGCTGCTCGACGGAAGGACCGGACTCGGGCCCCGATAGCCGCACCCGATCGCCGGTGGGTCATCGCCCCGACCCGGTCGAGGTCCGGGTCGGGGCGAGGCGCCCGCAAGCGCGAGCGGTGCGGAAGGGGTCAGCGCAGACCGGCGGCGGCGAGCAGGTTGCCCTCCGGGATCGCCGGGAGCGACCGCCCGTGCGCCATCTGCTGCGCCGCGCGTTCGGCGGTGAACGTCGGGGCCTGGGTGATCGCCGCGGCGGTGCGGCTGGCGATGGCGGCCCAGCCGTACTGCTCGTGCACCATCACTCGGGCCCGGCGGGCCAGCGTCCGGGCGCGTTCGGTGTCAGAGAGCAGGGTGTGCACCGCGTCGGTAAGCGCGTCCGGATCGTGCGGCCGGAAGGTCACGCCGGTGACGCCCGGCTCGACGATCTCGGCCAACCCACCGGTCTGGGCGACCGCGAGCGGCGCACCGGCGGCGGCGCCCTCCAGGGCGACCATGCCGAACGGCTCGTAGATGCTGGGCACGGCGAAGCAGTCCGAGGCGGCCATCACCGCGGGCAGATCGGTGCCGCCGAGGAAACCGGGCAGGCTGACCGTGCCGGCCAGGCCGAGCCGGTGCACGTGGGCCTCCAGCTCACCCCGGTACGGCCCGTCGCCGACGATCACCGCGCGCAGCCCCGGGTGCCGCTCACGCAGCCGGGGCAGCCCGGCGATCAGGTGCTGCACACCCTTCTCGTAGACCAGCCGGCCGGCGAAGGTGACAAGCGGCCCGTCTCCGGCGAACCGGGCCCGCGCCTTGGCCACGGCGGCGGCGGAGACCCGCCAGCGGTGCGGCTCGACCCCGTTGGGCACCACGTCGACCCGGCCGTTCGGCACGCCGAACAGGCCGGCCACCTCGTCGCGCATGTAGCCGGAGCAGACGATCACCCGGTTCGACTCGCCGCCCAGCCAGTGCTCCACGCCGTGGATGGTGCGGTTCATGTCCTCGGGTAGCCAGCCCTGGTGCCGGCCGGCTTCGGTGGCGTGGATGGTGGTGACGAGGGGGAGGTCGAGGTGGTCGCGCAGGGTCATCGCGGTGTGCGCGACGAGCCAGTCGTGGGCGTGGATGACGTCGTAGTCGTCGGTCGCGGCGGCGCGTAGGGCGGCGCGGGTGAGGGTGTGGTTGAAGGCCATGGTCCAGGCCAGCAGCGATCCGGTGGCCAGCGGGAAGGTGACCGGGTCCTCGGCGGCACGGACGACGCGTACGCCGTCGACGTATTCCTCAAGCGGCGCGCCGTCGGCGTGGCGGGTGACGACGGTGACCTGGTGACCGGCGGCGGCCAGCGCCACCGACAGGGCGTGCACGTGCCGACCCAGGCCGCCCACGAGTACCGGCGGGTACTCCCACGACAGCATCAGGATGCGGCGGGTCTGTGTCCCGGCGGTAGGGCCGGACGGCGTCGGAACCTGGGGTCGCGAGGTGAGCGTGGGGCGGTGGACGCGGTCCGGAGCGGTGGCGGTACGTCCGCCGACCCGCAGGGTGGTCACATCAGTCTCCGTCCGTGCAGGAAGGAACGCGCCGACGTCGGTGGCGGCGGAACGGGCAGGGTTGGGTTTCGGACACGCGTGGACGCGTCCGCGGTGCAAGGATCTGATAGGCGCGCACTACGCGCCCGCGAACAAGGAAACGTCATGACGGCCGATCGCGCATCTCGAAGAGGGCCTCAGTGACCGAGGACACCGCAGGGTTCATCTCGGCTCAGTCGGGCGGATACCGGGCATTCACCCGATCGGATGGATTGGCGGTGGACCGTGCGGGGCATTACCGCCGCGCGCATCACCGGGCCGCCCCGGCGGGTGCGCTCATGGTGCGGGCGCGCTCATGACATGTGGGCCGAAGGAGCGACATGCAGGTCTGGCCGGGCGAGCGGTACCCCCTCGGGGCCACCTACGACGGGATGGGCACCAACTTCGCGATCTTCTCCGAGGTGGCGGAGAAGATCGAACTCTGCCTCTTCGATGAGTGGGACGTAGGCCACGAGCGCCGGGTCGAGCTGCGGGAGGTCGACGCGTACGTCTGGCACGCGTACATCCCGGGGATCGGGCCGGGGCAGCGGTACGGCTACCGCGTGCACGGCCCGTACGACCCGGCGAACGGGCTGCGCTGCAACCCGGCCAAGCTGCTCATCGACCCGTACGCGAAGGCCATCGACGGTGACGTGCGGTGGGATCCGGCGGTCTACGACTACACCCACGGCGACCCCGATCGGATCAACACCGACGACTCGGCGCCGTACATGCCGAAGTCGGTGGTGGTGAACCCCTACTTCGACTGGGGCAACGACGCGCCGCCGCGCATCCCGTACCACCACTCGGTGATCTACGAGGCCCACGTCCGCGGGCTGACCATGCGGCTGCCCGGCATCCCCGAGGAGTTGCGCGGCACGTACGCCGGCATCGCCTCGCCCCCGATGATCGAGCACCTGACCCGGCTCGGGATCACCGCCATCGAACTGATGCCGGTGCACCAGTTCGTCAACGACCACCGCCTGACCGACCTGGGGCTGCGCAACTACTGGGGTTACAACACCATCGGCTTCTTCGCCCCGCACCACGCGTACTCGGCCCTCGGCCACCTGGGCCAGCAGGTGCAGGAGTTCCGGGGCATGGTCAAGGCGCTGCACGCCGCCGGCATCGAGGTGATCCTCGACGTGGTCTACAACCACACCGCCGAGGGCAACCACCTGGGCCCCACGCTGAGCTTCAAGGGGGTCGACAACCCCAGCTACTACCGGCTGTCCGAGGAGGACCGGCGTTACTACGTCGACTACACCGGCACCGGCAACAGCCTCAACGTCCGCAGCCCCCACTCGCTGCAACTGATCATGGATTCGTTGCGGTACTGGGTGACCGAGATGCACGTCGACGGCTTCCGCTTCGACCTGGCTGCCACCCTGGCCCGCGAGTTCTACGAGGTGGACCGGCTCTCCACCTTCTTCGAGGTGGTGCAGCAGGACCCGGTGGTCAGCCGGGTGAAGCTGATCGCCGAACCGTGGGACGTCGGCCCCGGCGGCTACCAGGTCGGCAACTTCCCGCCACAGTGGACCGAGTGGAACGGCAAGTACCGCGACACGGTCCGCGACTTCTGGCGCGGCGAACCGGCCACCCTCGCCGAGTTCGCCTCCCGCATCTCCGGCTCCGCCGACCTCTACCAGGACGACGGCCGCCGTCCCTTCCACAGCATCAACTTCGTCACCTGCCACGACGGGTTCACCCTCAACGACCTGGTGTCGTACAACGACAAGCACAACGAGGCCAACGGCGAGGACAACCGCGACGGGGAGAGCCACAACCGCTCCTGGAACTGCGGCGTCGAGGGCGACACCGACGACCCGGGCGTGCTCGGCCTGCGCGCCCGGCAGCGCCGCAACTTCATCGCCACCCTGCTGCTGTCGCAGGGCGTACCAATGATCGGCCACGGCGACGAGCTGGGCCGCACCCAGCGGGGCAACAACAACGCCTACTGTCAGGACAGCGAGCTGGCCTGGGTCGACTGGGACAACGCCGACACCGAACTGCTCGACTTCACCCGTCGGCTGGTGGAGTTCCGCCGCCAGCACCAGGTGTTCCAGCGTCGCCGGTTCTTCAGCGGCCTGCCGGTGCACGGCCGCGAGGTCGACGAGCCGCTGCCCGACCTGGCCTGGTACACCCCCGACGGTCGGGAGATGACCGGCGAGGACTGGGGCAACGACTTCGGCCGCTCGGTGGCGTTGTTCGTCAACGGTGAGGGCATCCGGGAACGCGGCCAGTACGGCCAACGCCACCACGACGACTCGTTCTGGCTCTGCTTCAACGCCCACGACGCACCGCTGGACTTCGCCCTCCCACCGGCCGAGTTCGGCCACCGCTGGGAACTGGTGATCAGCACCGCCGAACCGGACCAGGACAAGGGCACCACCGTGGAGGCCGGCGACACGCTCTGCGTACCGGACCGATCCCTGGTGGTGCTGGAGAGGGTGGCCTGACATGCCCGCGAAGCCCGTCGGCGCCACCTACCGGGTGCAGGTGCGCCCCGGCTTCGACCTGGACGTCACCGCCGGCCTCGCCGGCTACCTCGCCGACCTCGGCGTCACCCACCTCTACAGCGCGCCGCTGCTGGCCGCCGCACCGGGCAGCGCGCACGGCTACGACGTCGTCGACCACCGGCAGGTCAACCCGGAGATCGGCGGCGAGGCCGGCCGGCAGCGGCTGCTGCGGGCGCTGCGGGACGCCGGCCTCGGCCTGGTGGTGGACATCGTCCCCAACCACGCCGGAGTGGCCGTACCGGCAGCCAACCCGGCCTGGTGGGACGTGCTGCGTCGGGGCCGCGAGTCGGCGTACGCCGCCTGGTTCGACATCGACTGGCAGCGGGGCCGGCTGCTGCTGCCGGTGCTCGCCGACACCCCCGACGCCCTCGACGACCTCAAGCTCGCCGACGGAGAGCTGCGCTACCACGAACACCGCTTCCCGATCGCCGACGGCACCGGCGACGGCACCGCCCGCGAGGTGCACGACCGGCAGCACTACGAGCTGGTCTCCTGGCGACGCGGCGACGCCGAACTGACGTACCGCCGGTTCTTCGCCGTCTCCAGCCTGGCCGGGCTGCGGGTGGAGGACCCCGACGTGTTCGCCGCCACCCACGAGCTGATCCTGGCCTGGGCGGCGGCCGGTGAGGTCGACGGCATCCGGGTCGACCACCCCGACGGGTTACGCGACCCCGCCGGCTACCTGGCCCGGCTGCGGGAAGCCGCCCCCGAGGCGTGGCTGATCGTGGAGAAGATCCTGGAGTACGGCGAGGAACTGCCGGCGTGGCCGGTCGACGGCACCACCGGCTACGACGCGCTGGGCGCCGTCGGCGGGCTCTTCGTCGACGGCGACGCCGAAGCCGAATTCACAGCCCTGGACACCCGCCTCGCCGGCCGGGCCACCTCCTGGGCCGACCTGACCCACGACACGAAACTCGGCGCCGCCACCCGGCTGCTGGCCGCCGAACTGACCCGGCTGGCCGCGCTCGCCCCCGACGTCGACCCGGACACGGCCCGCGCCGCCCTGGCCGAACTCGCCGCCGCCTTCGCCGTCTACCGGGGCTACCCGCCCGAGGGGGCACGGCACCTGGCCAACGCCCGCGCCGAGGCCGGCCGCCGCCGCACCGACCTGACCGGCGCGCTGGACGCGATCACCCGCCGGCTGCGCGACCCCGACGACGAGCTGGCCCGCCGCTTCCCGCAGTTCACCGGCGCGGTGATGGCCAAGGGCGTCGAGGACACCGCCTACTACCGGTGGAGCAGGTTCATCGCGCTCAACGAGGTCGGCGGCAGCCCCACCCACTTCGGCACCCGGCCCGGCCGGTTCCACCGCTTCGCTGCGGCCCGCCACGAGCGCTGGCCGGCGAGCATGACCACCCTGTCGACCCACGACACGAAACGTGGTGAGGACGTCCGCGCCCGCCTCGCCGTCCTCGCCGAGCTGCCGCAGCGCTGGGCCGACGCGGTCACCCGCTGGATGGCGGCGGTGCCGTTGCCCGACGCCGCCCTGGCCCACCTGCTGTGGCAGACCGCCGTCGGCGCCTGGCCCATCGAGCGCGAGCGCCTGCACGCGTACGCGGAGAAGGCCGCCCGGGAGGCGGCGGCCTCGACCAGCTGGACGGACCCCGACCCGGACTTCGAACGGGCCATGCACGCCCTGGTCGACGCCATGTACGACGACCCGGCGGTCAGCTCGGAGCTGGCCGCCTTCGCCGCCGAGATCACTCCGCCCGGCTGGTCGAACTCGCTGGGGCAGAAGCTCGTGCAACTGGCCATGCCCGGGGTGCCCGACACCTACCAGGGCACCGAGCTGTGGGAAAACTCGCTTGTCGATCCCGACAACCGCCGCCCGGTCGACTTCGGCGTACGCCGGGAACTGCTGGCCCGGCTCGACGCCGGCTGGCAGCCGCCGGTGGACGAGACCGGCGCGGCGAAACTGCTTGTGGTGTCGCGGACCCTGCGGGCGCGTCGCGACCACCCTGAACTGTTCGGCGACTACCAGCCGCTCATCGTGCACGGGCCGGCGGCCCGGCACGCCGTGGCCTTCGACCGGGGCGGTGCGGTCGCCGTGGCCACCCGGCTGCCGCTGCGACTGGCGGCGGCCGGCGGCTGGCGGGAGACCACCCTGTCACTACCCGTTAAAGAGATGTCGTGCCTGTTCACCGGTCGGGTCTACAGTGGCTCTCAGGTCCGCCTCGCGGACCTGTTGACCACCTATCCCGTCGCGCTGCTGGTGCCCACCACCTGACCCGGGAGGCTGCGTCATGACCGAGTTCACCGTCTGGGCGCCCGAGGCGACACGGGTACGGCTGCACCTGCCGGGTGCGGCGGACCACGAGATGCGGGCCGGCCGGGGCGGCTGGTGGCGGGTCGAGGTGCCCGACGCCGGCACCGACTACGCGTTCCTGCTCGACGACGACGACCAGCCGCTGCCCGACCCCCGGTCGGCCTGGCAGCCCTCCGGGGTGCACGGCCCCAGCCGGATCTACGACCACGCGGCGTTCGGATGGACCGACGGCTCCTGGACCGGCCGGCAACTGCCCGGCAGCATCCTGTACGAGCTGCACGTCGGCACCTTCACCCCGGAGGGCACCTTCGACGCGGCGATCGGCAAACTCGACCACCTGGTCGACCTGGGTGTCGACATGATCGAACTGCTGCCGGTCAACGCGTTCAACGGGGAACACAACTGGGGCTACGACGGCGTCTGCTGGTACGCCCCGCACGAACCCTACGGCGGGCCGGACGGCCTGAAACATTTCGTGGACGCCGCCCACGCCAAGGGGCTGGGGGTGATCCTCGACGTCGTCTACAACCATTTCGGGCCCTCCGGGGCCTACGCGCCGAAGTTCGCGCCCTATGTGGGGGAGCGGCACACCCCCTGGGGTCAGGCCATCAACCTGGACGGCCCGCACTCCGACGGGGTACGCCGCTTCATCATCGACAGCATCCTGATGTGGCTGCGCGACTACCATGTCGACGGGCTGCGGCTGGACGCCGTGCACGCCATGCCCGACACCCGCGCCGTGCATCTCCTCGAAGAGATCACCGTCGAGGTCGAATCGCTCTCGACGCATCTGGGTCGCCCGCTGTCCCTGATCGCCGAGTCCGACCTCAACGACCCCCGGCTGATCACCCCACGGGAGGCCGGCGGCCATGGCCTGCACGCCCAGTGGAACGACGACGCCCACCACGCCCTGCACACTCTGCTCACCGGCGAACGGCAGGGCTACTACGGTGACTTCGGCACCATGGAATGCCTGGTGGAGGTGCTCACCGGGGGCTTCTTCCACACCGGCACCTGGTCCAGCTTCCGCAGCCGCCAACACGGCCGCCCGGTCGACCCGCGTACCCCCGGCCACCGCTTCGTCGCCTACCTCCAGAACCACGACCAGATCGGCAACCGCGCCGTCGGCGATCGCCTGTCGGCCTCGCTCTCCCCGGCGTTGCTGCGGGTGGGCGCGACCCTGCTGATGACCGCGCCGTTCACCCCGATGCTGTTCATGGGGGAGGAGTGGGCCGCCTCGACGCCCTGGCAGTACTTCACCTCGCACCCGGAGCCGGAACTGGCCACCGCCGTGGTCACCGGCCGTCGCAGCGAGTTCGCCGCCCACGGCTGGCCCCCCGGCGACGTGCCGGACCCGCAGGACCCGCAGACCTTCCTCCGCTCCCGGCTCGACTGGGCCGAGCTGGACAAACCCGAACACCGCGAGATGTACGACTTCCACCGCCGCCTGATCGCCCTACGGAAGTCCCGCCCCGAGCTGTCGGATCCACACCTGTTCGCAGTGGAGGTACGCCACGGCGACCAGTTCCTGGTGATGCGGCGGGGTGGCTGCCTGGTCGCGGCGAACCTGGCCGGCAAACCGCAGCGGGTGACGTTGCCGGGGGTGGCGCGGCGCGTCCTGCTGGCCACCGGTAGCGGTGTCACAGTGCAACGCGACCGCATCGAGCTACCAGCCGAAACTGCTGCCATCGTGGCGCTCTGAGTCGGGTAGGAGATCGCTGTGCAGATAGGACCCGAAGAATGGCCGGTCCGCGAGTCAGCTATCTGACACGCTGGTTGCCTGACGCGGCCGGTGGAGTGAGCATCGGTACCTTAACTGAGTAGGTTAGGGTGATTGATGCTGGGAGTTTCGCGGGCAGCGCTAAGTCGTTCGTATCAATGGTCACCGGAAATATCAAAAGCCTTCCCGTCTTGCGCACAGTTGATTGATAAGTTCCTGACCTTGCATCGGAAGCGCTACAGGCGGCTCGCGAGCCTGCATGTTGTTTGGTTCAAGGTTATCGGCGCGATCGAGGTCGTTCTCAGCATCACGTTGCCGGTGCTGTTTGTCGTTCCGATTCTTAGCAACGATCAAGCGAACTACGTTTTTCTAGCGATCGTCAGCGTCATTGTCGCTATAGCTGCTGGCCTCCGCAACTTCTACTCCTGGGACACCAACTGGCGACTGTACCGTTCGCAAGAGTTCGTTCTCGCTGGGCTGGTCGCGGAATGGGAAGTTGCGATGCTGCAAATTCTGCATTCCGGCGCAGCCGACGTGCAAGAGCGGGCGCTCAGTGATACGGCGGCTGTTCTTGCTAAGGCGACTGAGCTATTCGAGCACGAAAACAGCACACTCTTTAATGCCGTTGTTCCGCCGGAAGTCGCAAGAAGGAGTGTCCGAGTAGTTCAGCCAACAAGTCCGTCGGTAGCACCATGATCGTTAATGCCATTTCGGCTCGCTGTGCCGTTGGTCAGGTAGACCGTGGAATGATGCTTTCGGGCATGTAGCGCCGCTCGTACCCGCGGAGCTACATTGGTCGGAAGGAGTTGCTCGGCTTGCTCGTGTGAAGCCTGCCGGTGAAGTTTCAAGTCACTCAGGCACTTCAATGCAGTGCCGGCGAAGTGAGCCGGGCTGAAGTAGCTCGTCCACGGCAGGTCGATCGCCTCGGCGGTCGTATACCCGAGAGCACGCTCAGCCTTGGCCAATGCCGCCTGGCAGATACGCCTGTCGCCCGATCGACCGTAGGCGCCGGCGGCGGTGGTATACAGCCGAGCGCGGACGGCCGCAGGAGCTCGCCCTGCCCCGTCGATTGCCGCTTCGGCCAGCCGCGCTGCGTCTCGCGCACGACCCAGATAGATGGCCTGCGTGGCAAGATTCGCGAGTAGGTGAGCGCCGTAGAGACGGTCGTCGGCCGCCTTGGCGAACCGTATGGCGATGGTCCAGTGGCGCTGGGCGATCCCGTGCTCGCCTGCGTCGTAGGACATGAAGGCGAGTTGGCCGGAGAGCGTCGCTGCTGCCCGCATCAGATCGCGTCCCACAGCGTCGGTGTAGGCGCCGCTCAGCATGGGGGCGACCTGACGTACGAGAAGTTCGGCCAGTATCGTCCGGATCTGTGGACAGCCGCCGCCGTGGCGGCGGTCGAGATCGGTGAAGTGGTCGGCGAGGGCGTACAGCGACTGGACGTCCCCAGTGGTGACCGAGTGTCGACCGCTTCGGCTCACCGACTGATCGGTCAGGTCGTACCGCCAAGCGAGCGCGGTCCGTAGCGCCTCGACGCTGTCGAAGGTGTCATTACTCTGCGATCTGCTCTGGCGGGCCAGGGCCGTCCAAAGCTGTTCGGCGGAGTCCATCGCCTCCGCGACGGTCGTGGGGTAGGAAACCTTCGCGTCTGAGTGATCGGTGGCGAAACCCAACTCCACAGTGGCGACTGAACGACGTAGCCTGCGGCCGAGGACCTCCGTCATGGCGGCTTGAACCTGCTCGGCAGGACGACGACCGCGTAACCACCAGTAGACGCTGGCGGCGTCATAGCGCCACGCGCCGTGGGCGCGTCCCAGGTGGTTGAGTTGGCGGGCGAATGCGGCATGGGCAGTGCTGTAGCTGGCGTCGCGCAGCAACGCTTCGAGTGCAGTGTTCGTGACTGGCCGCACCACAGATTGACCCCCGAATCCCCGTGACTACTCGTGTCCAGCTTATTGCTCGTCGTAGCGACATGGGGGGTCGCGCAACCCCACGCAATCTCTCTCCTGGCTTGGCGCAATGGCGCACATCGGTCGCCATCTGTCTCATGGTTCCGCCTTCCGGTCTTCTGCAAAGGAGGCGTGATTAGGGGCGCTCGGACGGCGGAGGTGCGAATGGGAAGCGAGAAACGGGTGAGCCAAGGTGAGCAGGTGGAGGCGGCGGAGCGGGAGGCGGCCAGGCGACGCCTGTTGATTCAGGCAGAGGCGGAGCGCGTACCGGTGGAGGAGACCACGCGGGCGGTGCCGGACCGGCGGTGGCGGCGTGAGCAGCGGTGAGCTGCCGATCGGTCGGCGGGTGGCGCGTTGGCGGGTCCGGCGGGGGATGACCCAGCAGATGCTGGCCGACCGGTTGGGCAAGTCGAAGAGCTGGGTGGACAAGGTGGAACGGGGTGCCCGGCGACTGGACCGGTACCCGACGATCCAGCAGATCGGCGAGGTGTTGCGGGTCGATCCGATGGTGCTGCTCGGTCAGCGTCGCCCGCCGCAGCAGCAGGATGCCGGTACGCCGGACGGGGTGGACGGGATCCGGGCGGCGCTGGCCCGCTACGACCGGGCGCTCGGCAATCCGGTGTCGCCAGTCGAGGTGCGACGGCAGGTCGAGCATGCCTGGTTGAGTTTCCAGCACGCGCACTACGCGCAGTTGGTGCGGGCGTTGCCGGGGCTGCTGGACGCCGCACAGGCATCGTCGGGGCGGGATCTGCTGGTGCAGGCGTACCGGATCACCGCGTCGGTGCTGGTGAAGCTCGGTGAGGCCGACCTGGGCTGGCTGGCCGCAGACCGGGCGATGGGTGCGGCGGGCGGTGATGCGCTGCTGTCCGCGTCGGCGGCGGTGTCGGTGGGGCAGGCGTTGCGGGCGTTGGGCCGGCACCGGCTGGCCCTGGCCGTCACGTGTGCCGCCGCGAGCCACCTCGGGCCACACCATGCCGCCGTACAAGGAACGTTGCTGCTTGAGGGTGCGCTGGCTGCCGCAGGGTGCGGCGAAGCCCGACGTGCCGCCGAGTTGACTGGACGGGCAGCCGGGCTCGCCGCCAAGCTTCGTGAAGACACGCAGCGGACTGGGTTCGGGCCGGCGGCCGTCGAGTTGGCGCGAGTGGTGGTGGCGATCGAGTTGGGAGACACGGAGGCGGCGGTGCACGGGCACGCGGTGGTCATGCGGCGGGATGGTTGGCGGCGGTTGCCGCTCGAACATCGGGGCGCGTATCTGGTGGACGTGGCGCGGGCGTACCTCCAGATCGGTGACCTGCGGGGGGCGGCCCGCGCGCTGGTCGACGCCGACGCCATCGCGCCGGCCGAGATCCGCTGCCGGCCGTTGGCGCGTACCGTCATCGCCGATCTTGCCCACCGTCACCCGGCCCCGGCCGGCGTCGCCCGCCTGGCCACCCTCGTCGGCCTCACCCGCTGACGGCCCGGCAGCGCGCGGCGGGTCAGCGGCCGGCGCGTTTCCAGGCGCGGTAGAACTCCTTGTAGAGGAAGCGCTGCACCGGTGTGCCGGTGGCGGAGACCTGTTTGCCGAGTGCCCGTGCGCCGATCCACATGCCGGCGACCTTGGGCACGCCGGGCACCGACTCGGTCACCGATGCCACCCCGTTGACTAGTTCCTGTTCGACCGGCGAGAGCGCCACCCGGCGCAGGCCGAGCCGTTCCAGGAGTTGTCGCTTCGCCCCGTTGATGTCGCGGGCGAGGCGAAGATGATCCTCGTCGGTGACGCAGCGGGCGACGGCGGCCCGCAGGTCGGCTGCCTTGTCCCGGTAATCGGCGATCCGGGCGACGATCAGGTCTGTCCATTCGCGTTCACCGAGCCGCCCGGTCTCATCCGCCTGCCAGAGACGGCCGCCCAACAGCGGAAGTTCGAGTTCGAGAAGCTGTACGCGGTGCGTGTCGTTGTCGTCCGCCGCCGTCACGAGGGACTCGTGGATCCCCCGGATGGCCTTGATGACGTCGAGCACCACCGTTTCCGTCGCACCCTCGGTGGAAAGGTCGAAGGTCAGCAGGAAGTCGCGCCGGACGGGATGTGCCTGGTAGGACAGGCGAGTGGCGTCCGCACGTGCCTGATACTTCAGCCCGCGCGCCAATGTCGCCGCGACGTAGACCTCCTCGCCAGGCGGTGCCATCAGTCGCAGCGGGCCACGTAGCACGATCGAGGCCGCTCGTGCCCAGGTGCCGAAAGGGTCGTCCTCGACCCCGTCGGAGGTGGTGATTCGATCCGTGTGATGACCGGCGACCCGTACATTGGCCGCCTGGAAGGCGCACCAGCCGTGGATGCGCTTCGACAGCGAGTTCCGTGAGTCGGGCAGGGCATCGTCGCAGGTGACAGCCTGCCCGATGAACTGCCCGAGGACCTGGTTGCCGCGCCAGCTCTGCAACTCGTGCAGCGCCGTCTCCTCGGCGTCCCGCATCCGGTTGGTCTCGTCGTCGTCGAGTTGCAGCGGGTGCAACAGTCCCACGTCGGCCAACGCCCGGAGGAGATACGGTCTGGCGCCGAAGTCGGCGGCCGAAGGTCGGTCGAGTACCGGATGCGCCACCCACACCCGGTCCATGAAGATCAGAGATTGGATCAGTTCGACGAATGCTTGGCGGGCGAACGGGTCGTCGGGCCGAGTCCCGCGGTTCTGCGCAACGACGAAATCTTCCGCGCTGATGATCGAGGTGACGTCTACGAGGACTTCGGTGTTCCGATGGGGGAGTCCCGGGCTAGCTCCACGAACCACTTGACGGCCTCCGGGCGACCCATCACGGTGCTGGCGAAAGTCGGCTCAGGTTGGGCGAGCGTTTCCATGGGCACCGGCAAATGCCGTTTCCCATTCACGTCTGTGGACATTAGACCGACGATCTCACCGAGACACAAGCCTGCGAGGCCGTCCCAGACCTTCTGCCGAGGGCGGTAGAAGAGGTCGAAGCGCGGCGCACCCGCCGCGAGATCGGTGAGGTCCAGGGCGGTACGCAGCATGTCCAGCGTCTGTGACGTGGTCCGCGTTTTCAGGGCGTAACCTGCCTCGGCCATGCCGATCTCGTGCGGCGGGGCTTCCGATCGGGCGCTGCGGGTCAGGGATGCGACACGAATCGGCTCGCGGTTGTACGTTGCCGGTCTGCCGTTGACTGTGATCGTCTCGTCGGCCCGAGAGGCGACCACCACGATCGGTTTACCGCCGTCTCCCAGTTCCGGCGCGACGATGAGCGCGGCAGCCGGCTCCCGTCGCTCCAGCAGGCAGACCACGGAGCAGAACTCGGTGCTGTGCGGATTGACGAACTCAGCCGTGCCGTCGATCGGATCGATCACCCAGATCCGCTCGGGTTCCTCGTCGTGGCCGGGCCGCCACGAGCCACTGCCCGACTCCTCGGCCAACACGCGAGCATCAGGGTCCACCGCCCGGATCTTGCTGATGACCATGTCTTCGACCGCGAGGTCGGCTTCGGTGAGCAGGGTGCGGTCGGCCTTCTCCCGCACGTTCAACTCGGCTACCCGGGATCGGTATGAGGCGAGGATGTCCAACAGCTCAGTCGTCAGGTCGGTCCACAACGGGTCAAGGTTCATCGACTCGACACTCCTCGCGACCGGCTCTCGGCACCGCTCGATCGATGGTCCCATCATTCCACTCCGGCACTCATTCGCTGAGCTGGCCCAGTGCCACCCGGCACCCGCCGGAGTAGTCCGCCTGGCCACACTGGTTGGCCTCACCCGCTGAACGCTTCCGGTCGAGCTGACCTTCCGATCTGTGGCAGTCGAGGTTGTCGACACGCCGGGCAGGAGACACCTTTAATGCCCACGGATACCCTCGCTTCACCGACGGGGTTCCGGGTTGCGCGCTGATACCTCGCTTCACGACGCGACGTCTTGCCGAGGAATCCGCCGGACTGCCCTAAACCACAGGTTGGCGTAGATTCCGCCGCGTCCTGCTAGCCACCGGCAGCGGAGTCACAGTGCAGCGCGACCGCATCGAGCTACCAGCCGAAACTGCCGCCATCGTGGCGCTGTGAGGCGGGATCCCCTGGCCGCCGGCTACCAGAAGCGCCACCGGGTGGGATCCTCGTGACCCTTCACCAGCCGGATCGAGGCGGCCAGCCTCAGGGCGTCGTCCCGATCCCCGATCGCGGCAGTAGCGGCCGGGGCGATGACCAGCTCCGCGACACACTCGGCGCACCCACCGGGAAGCTGCGCCACGCGATAGATCCCCACGGTGCCGCTGCCCCGCGATTCCCGTGCGGTGGCCCGCCTGCCCGACACGGTGACGTCGTCGCTGCCTGCGGCGCTGCCCAAACTGCTCGTGTCGATACCGATCGTGATGACAGGCCCCGGGTAATCGTGCTCGTTCTCGACCGGAGCCACCAGGTAGTCGGCGGAGACGACGACAGGTCCGTCCGCTTCCCAACGCAGGTAGGTACTTTTCCGCACGGCACCGTCGGGGAGGCCGTCCACCTCGAACGGCAGGGCTCGTGGCGTGGTCTCCCAGCGAACGCCCTCGGCCACCTGACGGGCCATCTCGTCGCGGCGCTCGGCGGTGCTCGCCGTGCTCAGCATCATCCGGATCTCCGCGTCGGGCGCGTATTCCCAGGCCAGCACCCGATTTTGGTCTGATAGGGCCTGGACGGCGCGACGACCGTGCACCGGCGCGACGCGCTCTCTGGGAATGACGGCCGGGCCCGAGTCTTCGTCGTACGGCACGAAGCTGTGGACGTCCGCGCCCCGTGTCGCCATCAGGATCTCCACCTGCCAGGCATAGTCCGACGAGAGGTGGTCCCCCCGGCTGGGGGAGGCGTCAGTCAGTGCTCCGGAGATCTCAAGTTTGTGCAGGTCGGGCCTAATTGTGTAGGTGGCGGTGCGGACGGGGCCAGGCAGATCGCCGAGGCGGAGCAACTGCCGGCCGAGGTCGAACTCGACGGGTGCCGAGGCGGTCAGGCCGCCGGAGGTGTCGCCCGTCTCCGGTGCCCGTCGGGTGGTCCAGACGGTCAGGCCCGCCACCACCGCCACCACGATCACGACCCCCAGGATCAGGATCTGGCGACTGCGCCTGCCATTCGGAGGCCCCTCGGCGCCGGAGGCAGCTGAATCGTTGCCCGATTCGTGTGCCTCACTCGCCACGGACGTCCTCTCGACTCGGTGCGCCGTGCTGCGACGCGGTCCGAGGAGTCTACGACCGGTCCCGTCCCCACCGCTGCCCGTGGCCTGACCACAGGATGCCCAGCGGCGGGTGAGCCGGCCGGTGGTGTTGACCAAGAGGGTTGCGTCCCCGGAGCGGCGCGGCCAGGGCGCAAAGCTCTTGATCGACTCGTGTGGCCGGGGCGGAGTTGGCGGGCGGGCGGGAGTCAGGCAGGGGGGACGGCAAACGATTGCAGGGGGTCGGGACGTACTGGCAAGATGGCTGTCGATGCGCCGCGTGGGAGTGGCAGCGATGATGACCTGAGCCGAGGGCAACGGCCGGGCATCGGATGTTCCTGATCGACCTGTAGCTGGGGCGACAGCAGGCGGCCCGTTGGCTGCCCGCTCGCTCGGGCTGACCCCGCCAGCTGCACCGAACGCCGCCATCTGCATCGCCATGGCGGTAGAGAGGAAGCCCGATGAGGCTTGCCCAACCCGACAACGTCCCACCGTCGCGTCGGCGGCACGGAGCCGGCGCGATCACCGTGCTCGCGGCGGCGACCTCGCTGGTCACCGTGGCGGGAATTCTGACCGCGCCGCCCTCGCTGGCCGCGACGCCCGACATCACCGTCAACACCGCTTCGAGTTTCCAGACGATCGACGGGTTCGGGGCCGCGACGCCGATCTTCGGTGGTTCCGGTGACCCGTGGACGACGAGCGAAACCCAGACCCTCGTCGGTACGGGGCCGGGACAGCTCGGTCTGTCGATCGTGCGGACCGTGGTGTCGCCCGTGTCGAGCGAATGGGGTCTGTACGCCAGCAGCCTGCAAACGGCGAAGTCCTACGGCTCCGACGTCAAGATTCTCGCCTCGCCGTGGACCGCGCCCGCCCACTTCAAGACGAACAACAGCAGGATCAACGGCGGCAAGCTCCGGACCGACTACTACGACGACTATGCGGAACACCTGAACAGCTACGTGCAGTTCATGAAGAGCCGGGGGGTCACAATCGACGTGACCTCGGTCCAGAACGAGCCGGACTGGCACCCCGACTACGACTCGATGGACTGGACCGGTACCGAGATGCGGAACTTCGTCCGCGACCACGGTGCCCGGGTCAGGGACACCCAGCTGATGGTCGGCGAGTCCCTGCGGTTCGCACGCCAGTACTCCGACCCCACGTTGCAGGACGCCACCGCCCGCAACAACATCGGTTACGTCGGTGGCCACCTGTACGACGCCGAGAACAGCGGGAACCTTTCTCCGTACCCGCTCGCCGCCCAGTACGGCAAGAACCAGTGGATGACCGAGTGGAATCTGCACGCGGCAGACGGCAGCGGTTCGAACATCTGGGGAGACCCGGGCAACACGGCGGTCTGGAACGAGACCCTCGACGACATCATGCGGACCGTGCACAGGTCGATGGAGGCGAACTGGAGCGCCTACATCTGGTGGTACGGCCGGCGTTTCTACTCCTTCATCGGTGACGGTGAGGCGCAGTGGGGGACCACCAAGGGCGCCGTCCTCAAGCGTGGCCAGGCGTTCGCCCAGTACGCCAAGTACGTCCGCCCCGGTGACCGCCGGGTGGGCGTGTCGAAGAGTTCGCGGGCTTCCGGGCTGGAGGTCACCGCCTACCGTGGCCGGGGCAAGGTCGTGCTGGTGCTGCTCAACCGGTCGAACAACGCGGTCAACGACGCCGTCGTCCAGGTGCCGCAGAACATCTCGTCGGCCGAGTACATCGTCACCTCACGCACCTCGGGTGCCCAGTCCCAGGCGGTGAACGTCAGCGGGGGACAGGCGACGGTGAACGTTCCCGCCCGGAGCATCTCCACGATCGTCCTGACCGAAGGGTCCGCCTCACCCACGCCGACGGTCACCCCGACGCCCACTCCGACCGTCAGTCCGACGCCGACGCCCACCCCGAGCCCGACCACCGAGCCGCCCACGGGGGCGTGTCGGGTGACCAACGCGGTGAACGCGTGGAACAACGGCCTGGTCGACAACATCACCATCACCAACACCGGCACGAGCGCCGTCAACGGCTGGTCGCTGCGATTCACCCTCGCCCCCGGGCAGACGATCACCTCTGGTTGGGGTGCCACGTACTCACCAACCAGCGGTCAGGTGACTGCGACGAACGTCAGCTACAACCCGTCCATACCGCCGGGAGCCTCAATCACCATCGGCTTCCAGGCCACTCATGGCGGCAACGACGCCCCGCCCACCGGCTTCACCCTCAACGGCGCTGCCTGTAGCTGAGCAGCTCATTTTGGAAAGCGGGCGCACGCCGGCCCCCGGCCGGCGTGCGCTGCCCCACCATTGGCTGCCCACGCCCCTCAGCGGCGCGTCGCGAAAACCACGCCGGTCAGGCAGAGCGCGCCGCCCAGCAGGGCCAGCGGTGCCGGCACCTCGCCCAGCAGCGTCCAGGACAGCAGGACGGTGACCGGCGGGACCAGGTAGGTGGCGGCGCTGGTGCGCCCCGCCGTCCAATGGGACAGCACGTAACCCCAGGTGAGGAAGCCGATCGCGGTCGGGAACACGCCCAGGAACAGCACGCCGATGGTGGCCGGTACCGGGGCCGCGGCGAGTTCGGCGAACAGGGTGGGGGCGAACGGCAGCAGGGCCGCCGTCCCGGCCAGCGCGCCGAGCCAGGTCATCGTCGGCGCGGCCATCCGCGCCAGGAGGCGCTTCTGGAGCAGTACGCCGAAGGCGTACAACAGCGCGGAGAGCACCGCCAGCCCGACGCCTACCTTGTCGGCGTGCCCGGTGAAACCACTGGCCGCGATCAGGGCCACGCCCACGAAGGCGACCGCCACGCCGACGCCGAGCCGGCCGGTGAGCCGCTCGCCCAGGACGAGCACCGCGGCCACCGCGACCAGGATGGGTGCGACCGCCACGAGCAGGGCCGCCGTGCCGGCGTCGACCAGCCGCTCGGCGGCGTTGAGCGCCACGTTGTACCCGCCGAACCACGCCACGCCCCAGAGCGCGACGAGTCCCAACGTGCCACCACGGGGCAGGGTGTCCCGAGTCGTGGCGTGCGGTGCTCGGGCGCGCCGCAGGCGGGTGGTGACCGCGACGAAGACGCTCAGCGCAGCGGACGCCGCCACCATGCGGCCCAGCGCCATGGCGCCGGGGGAGAAGTCGTGCCCGGCGAAGCGGATGCCCACGAACGCCGAGGCCCACAGCAGCACCGTGGTCCCGGCCGCGGCGACGATCGGCCAGGACCGGGGCCGCTCCGCACGCCGGGCGTACCCGATGACCGGCTTCTCGGGGACGGCCAGGATCGGGGCGGCGGGCTCGGTCATCGACGGGCTGCTCATGAGGAGATTCTCGGCCGCCCGACGATTCAGCACCAGCGACTGTTTCTTCACAACAGTTTAGTAGCGCTTTATCGTTGGGCGGTGCTTGACGTTCACCGCCTCCGGGTCTTCCGTTCCGTCGTGGCGTCCGGGTCGGTCCAGGCCGCAGCCACCAACCTCGGCTACACCCCCTCCGCCGTCAGTCAGCACCTCACCGCACTGCAACGCGAGACCGGTCTCACCCTGCTCGCCCGAGCCGGACGAGGTCTGCGGCCCACCGCAGCCGGGCACGCCCTCGCCGCCGAAGCCGATCGGGTGCTCGCCCGGGTCGGTGCGGCCGAATCGCTCATCGCCGACCTGCGCACCGGTCGCACCGGTGCCCTGTCCATCGCGTACTTCGCGTCGGTGGGCGCGGCGTGGATGCCACACGTGGTGCGGTCCATCCTCACCGGACTTCCCGGCGTACGGCTCGACCTGCAACTACGCGAACACATCCCGGACAGCCGGGAGGAACGCGCCGACGTGCAGGTGGTCGTGGCGGGCACCGGCTTCGACCCGGGTTCGGGCTTCACCGCCCACCACCTCCTCGACGACCCGTACGTCGCCGTGGTGCCGGCCGGGCACCGCCTCGCCGACCGGCCGGAGACGGACCTGGTCGACCTCGCCGACGAGCGCTGGGTCGACAACGACTTCGCCCGGGGCTGGTGCCGCGCCAACCTCCTGGAAGCCTGCACCGCCGCCGGTTTCCGCCCAGCCTTCCGGGTCGAGGCGCACGACTACCGGACGGCACTCGCCTTCGTCGCCGCCGGCATCGGCCTCACGGTGCTGCCCGCGCTCGGCGCAGCGCACCTGCCGGACGGGGTGACCTGCCTCCGGCTGCTCCGCCCGACGCCGACCCGGTCCATCCACGTGGTGGTGCACGACGCCGTCGAGCACACCCCGGCGGCCCGAATGGCGGTGACCGCGCTACGAGCCGCCGCCCAGTCCGCCCCCACCCCGATCAGCCCCTGACGGTCCGCGGGTCAGCTCGGCTCCAGGGCTCCGCGCGCGACAGCGACGAACGCGTCGCGGCGTTCGGTCCGGCAGCGCAGCGCAGCGAGGTGCTCGGCACGGTGCCGCTCGCCCAGCGGGGTGGCTTCCGTGGCCTGCTCCCGGAGTAACCGACGCTGCTGGGCGTACTCCTCGTTGACGCTGCGCACGGTCCGCCCGGCGGCGTCCGCGACCGGGTCCGGGCCGGCCAGCAACACCAGGTTGTACGCCTCGTCGAGCGCGCGCAGCGCCCGGTACGGGGCGTCCTCGCCGGGTGCGGTGTCCGGCCCGACCCACCCGGTGTCCAGTGCCCGGTACGCCCGGTCGCAGGCGGCCAGGAAGCCGACGTACGTGTCCCGCCGTGCCTGGTCTCGGCGGACCGTACGCTGCGCGTCGCGCTCCTCCCGAGCGGCGGTGAGTTGGCCGGTGACCTGCCGACGTCCGGTGAGCGCGGTGACCAGCCCGGTGAGGCCGGCGGCGGTCAGCGTGGACAGTGACGTGATCAACGCGATGGCGACGGTCTCCCGCATGCCGACCATCATGGTCGGCCGGCCCACCCGGGCCTCGCCCGACCACCGGTCCCAGCCAGCGCCCTAGCGGTGCAGCTGCCGCTTCCAGTCGGCGGGCACGCGCTCGGCCGGAGCCGGTGCGCCCTGCTCCGGCGGACGGCTGACGGGCGCCACGAGCGAGGGCCCCTGTTCGTACAGCACCTGCTCGTCGTAGTCCCAGAACCATTCCTCGCCCGGCTCGAAGCTGCGGACGAACCGGTGCCCGGTCGCGGCATGGTGGGCGCTGGCGTGCTGGCTGGGCGAGGAGTCGCAGCACCCGATGTGACCGCACCGACCGCACCGCCGCAGGTGGAACCACCAGCCCGGTGGGTCTGCCGCCGCACAGTCGGCACAGCCCGGGCCGCTGGGCGGCGCCTCGGGGTTGATGCCCTCCATCGCGCGTCCTCTCCGTCACAGCGTGCACCATCGTGCGGCGTGCGAAGCGCCGCAGCAAGGCGTGCAACTCTACCGTCGGTCCGGCCGCGCGGTTCGTGCCCTGGTTCCTCGCTGTCCGTCACGTTCGGGCAGTTCACCCGGGTCGGGCGGCCCGCCACTCTGCGCGGGTGATGGCGTACTCGACCTCGCCCTGTTCGGTTCCGGGCAGCGGGTCGTCCCAGGACGGGAAGTAGGTGCGGACGTAGCGCAGGCCGACGGACTCCATCACCCGACGAGATCCGATGTTCACGGTCATGGTCTGTGCGATGACCCGGCGTTGGCCGACCGTGTCGAAGGCGTGCCGCAGTAGTTCCCGGGAGGCCTCGCTGGCCAGACCCTGGCGCCAGTGCCGGCGCAGGAGGCGGTACCCCAGCTCGGCGACGGCGGGATCGTCCGGCTGGTCGGGGCCGTGCGCGGGCGGAAGCATCATCAGCCCGATGAACTCCCCGTCGTCCTCGGCCTGCGGCGGCGTCGAGCCGCGAGCCCCGCCGTCGGTGCCGAACGCCATCCAGTAGCCGAGGCCGTCCACCTTGTCGGCCAGGGCCATTCGGTTCGCGTGCGAGGTGACCACCTCGTCCCTGGTACGGGTCCGGCCGTAGAGGTAGCGCAGCACCTCCGGGTCGGAGTCCAACTCGACCTCCAGGTCGAGGTGCCGATCCGCGAGTGGGACCAGCAACAGACGATCGGTACGCAGAACCGGTTGCGGCATCGGGCCACGATCGCACGCGTCCGCCCGCGCGGCGCGTGATTTTCGTGGCCCGTGCCCAACGAGGGCGGCGTGACGCTCGCCTGGGCCAGCACCGACGTCAGGAAGTCGACCGGGGCATGGTTCGCGGTCACGCCCAGGGGGCGGTCGGGTACCAGGGGATGATCTCGCGGCGGGCGAGCAGGCGGATGTCCCAGTAGAGGAAGGTGAAGGCACCCGCGATGAGGAAC
Organism: Micromonospora sediminimaris; assembly: GCF_016863575.1. Lineage (NCBI taxonomy): Bacteria > Bacillati > Actinomycetota > Actinomycetes > Micromonosporales > Micromonosporaceae > Micromonospora > Micromonospora sediminimaris. Next base: position 31,205 of record NZ_BOPD01000004.1, on the reverse strand, counting down.
GCCACCGCCATGGTCGCCGCCAGCCGGCTCGGGCGGGCCGCGAACCAGCGCTGGAGCCGGCTGCCGGCGAACCACGTGAGCAGGATGAACAGCACCGCCATGATGACGATGTTGCCGATCGACTGGAGGGTGAACGCGGCGGCGCCGTAGAGCGGGTTGCCGCTTTCCGCGGCGTCGCGGAACATCTGCCGGAACAGCGAGAACGGGCGTCCGATCAGGAAGCCGGCGATGAGCGCGCCCATGAATACCAGCGGCGCATTGGGATACCGGCGGGAGATCCGGGCGAACGGGTCCGGCACCACCCGCAGGGCGGCCAGTCCCAGGTAGATCATGATCAGCCCGATGGCACCGAAGACCACCATGGACTGGATGCTGCGCGGCGAGAGTGAGCCGGCCGTGTTCGAGGCGGTGGAGAACTGGGGCATCGCGGTCCCGACCAGGCCGACGACCACACCGTACGTGGCGGAGACCGCGATCATGCCGACCGCCATCCAGCCCAGCGGTCGCAGCGGTGCCAGGAAGCGGCTCAGTCGACCGCCGGAGGTGCCGGCCAGGGGGGCGAGCGCGCCGAAGGCGGCGACGTTGCAGGCGGTGAAGGTGCCGGCGATGCCCGAGACGAACGCGAAGAGCACGCCGGCCACGACCCCACTGATCGGAGTCTCCTTGGCGTCGTGACCCAGCAGCGTGTTGGCGACGTTGTCACCGATGGTCCGGTCGACGAACTCCGCCGACCAGACGACGGTGAGCAGGAAGCCGGCAAGCACGCTGAGTGTGATGATCAGCCCGCGTCGACGTGGCGTCTCGCCGGCGACGAAGATCGAGGTGCGGCCGGTCTCGGCCGGAACGCGGAGCTCGTCGTCAGCGGGTGGACGGCTGGTGCGCCTGTCGGTGTTGGTCACGGATAGGCTCCTCATCATCACGTAGGGTTAGCAATGATGATGGTGGATGGGGCGGGGGCTGGTAACTCTCAGTTTGCTCGACCCCTCGTCGATCCGGTCGCCGGTGCCGTCGCGCCCGCCTCGACCCCCGGGTAGCCGGCGGCCCTTCATCCCATTCGGCTTGCATGACCATACGTCATGGTGCATACTTTTCCTCGTGTCCAAGGTCCTGACCTCCCTGCCCACCGGTGAACGTGTCGGCATCGCCTTCTCCGGCGGCCTCGACACCTCCGTCGCGGTCGCGTGGATGCGCGACAAGGGCGCCATTCCGTGCGCCTACACCGCTGACATCGGCCAGTACGACGAGCCCGACATCGCCTCGGTGCCGGACCGGGCGCTCAGCTACGGCGCCGAGGTCGCCCGGCTGGTCGACTGCCGCGCGGCCCTGGTGGAAGAGGGCCTGGCCGCGCTGACCTGCGGCGCCTTCCACATCCGTTCGGGCGGGCGGGCCTACTTCAACACCACGCCGTTGGGACGCGCGGTCACCGGCACGCTGCTGGTGCGGGCGATGATCTCCGACGACGTGCAGATCTGGGGCGACGGCTCGACCTTCAAGGGCAACGACATCGAGCGGTTCTACCGCTACGGCCTGCTGGCCAACCCGCAGCTGCGGATCTACAAGCCGTGGCTCGACACCGACTTCGTCAGCGACCTGGGTGGCCGCAAGGAGATGTCGGAGTGGCTGCTGGCCCGGAACCTGCCGTACCGGGACAGCACCGAGAAGGCGTACTCGACCGACGCGAACATCTGGGGCGCCACCCACGAGGCGAAGACCCTCGAACATCTCGACACCGGCATCGAGACGGTCAACCCGATCATGGGCGTCCGGTTCTGGGATCCGGCGGTGGAGATCCCCACCGAGGACGTGACGATCGGCTTCGACCAGGGCCGGCCGGTGACCATCAACGGCAAGGAGTTCGGCAGCGCGGTCGACCTGGTGCTGGAGGCCAACGCCATCGGCGGCCGGCACGGCCTCGGCATGTCCGACCAGATCGAGAACCGGATCATCGAGGCCAAGAGCCGGGGCATCTACGAGGCGCCCGGCATGGCGTTGCTGCACACCGCGTACGAGCGGCTGGTCAACGCCATCCACAACGAGGACACCCTGGCCAACTACCACAACGAGGGCCGCCGGCTGGGCCGGCTGATGTACGAGGGCCGCTGGCTGGACCCGCAGGCGTTGATGCTGCGTGAGTCGCTGCAACGCTGGGTCGGCACCGCCGTGACCGGTGAGGTGACGCTGCGGCTGCGTCGGGGCGAGGACTACTCGATCCTGGACACCACCGGGCCGGCCTTCAGCTACCACCCGGACAAACTGTCGATGGAGCGTACGACGGACTCCGCCTTCGGCCCGGCCGACCGCATCGGTCAGCTCACCATGCGCAACCTCGACATCGCCGACTCGCGGGCCAAGCTTGAGCAGTACGCGCACCTGGGTATGGTCGGCGGCGCTCCGCAGCGGGTGGTCGGTGCCGCCCAGGCGGCCTCGACCGGGCTGATCGGCGCCATGCCGGAGGGCGGCGCGGAGGCGATCGCCTCCCGGGGTGTCCCGTCGGCGGAGGACGAGGCGCTCGACCGCGCCGCCATGGAGTTCGGCGTAGACTGACCGACCGGATCCGGTCAAGCCCACCCACCCTCGGCGGTGGGTGGTGCCGTCTCCGGCCTGCCGCTCCGCGACCGGTACCCTTGCCGCCTTCGGGCGTGCAGGAGGAGGTGGCGGTGCTCGCAGGTGTCCGACCGTGGCTGGCGGTCGCCGTGGCCAGCGCCCTCGCGGTCCTGGCCTGGGCCGGCTTCTGGTACCTGGCCGTGCCGCGCTTCGACGTCTGCCCCGCGGTGCATCCGGCGCCGGCCGGTTGTCGGGTCGACGCGCGGATCTCGGCCGCGTGGCTCTGGACGACGATCGTGGCGGTGCTCTACGTGGCTGTCGTCGTCGCCGTCCGGGTCCGTCCGGGGGGCGGGCAGTACCACAGGTCGGTCGCGTTGGGCACGGTGGCGCTGGGCGTCGCGGCCCTGTACGGCCTGTGGTCCGTGTGGCAGGCGGGCGGCTGACCGTCGCGCCGCCGGGCCGGGCGCGCCACGCTGTTCCGATAGCGCGCCGGCCGAGCGACGTGACCGCCTACGTTCCCGGTTCAGAGACGGTGATGACGAGCTTGCCGGCCGGGTGCCCGTCGGTGAAGTGGCGCAGCGCGTCCGCCGTCTCGGCGAGCGGATAGCTGCGGTCGACCTGCGGGGTGAGCGCGCCGGATTCCACGAGGTCGCGCAGTTTGTCGAGATCCTCGATGCGCTCGCGGGCGTTGACGGCGCGCAGCCGGTGACCGACGACCGTCGACAACAACGGCGCCCCGAACATCTGCCGGCCGTAGCCGCCGAGCAGCGCACCCCGGGTCCAGTCGCCGCCGACCAGGGCCAGCGTCCCGCGTGGGGTGAGCGCGCGGCGCAGCAACGACAGCGGCCGGTTGCCGCCGGTGTCGACGACCACGTCGTACACCGGACCGTCCCGGTCGATCTCCTCGCGGGTGTAGTCGAGCACGTCGTCCGCGCCGAGGGAGCGGACGAAGTCAGCCTTCGTGGGGGCGCAGACGCCGGTGACCGTCGCACCGTACGCCTTGGCGATCTGCACGGCCTGGGCACCGACGCCACCGGAGGCGCCGATGACCAGCACCCGGTGGCCGGGCCGCACCCGGCCGGTGTCGCGGACCGCGCGCAGGGCGGTCATCCCGGAGACGGGTACGGCGGCGGCCTGGGCGAAGGTCAGGTTCGTCGGCTTGCCGGCCAGCCGCCGTTCGTGGGTGGCCGTGAACTCGGCGTACGACCCGCGCAGCGTGGTGCCGTACACCTCGTCGCCGGGCCGGAAGCGGGTCACCCGGGCGCCGACCTCGGCCACCACGCCGGCCACGTCCCGGCCGAGGACCGGCACCCGGGGCCGGCGCAGCCCGGCGGCGAGCCGCACCAGGTAGGGACGTCCGGACAGGAAGATCAACACTCCCGGGTCGACGCCGGCGGCGCGGACCCGCACCAGCACCTCCCGATCCCCGACGCCGGGACGGTCGATGTCGCGTAGCCGCAGCGCGGACGGCGGGCCGTAGTGGTCGTACACGATGGCCTTCACGGTGCCTCCTCGGGGTACTGGAACACGTCGTCGAGCCGTACGCCGAACACGTTTGCGATCCGGAAGGCCATCTCCAGCGAGGGGGAGTAGCGGCCCTGCTCGATGGCGATGACGGTCTGCCGCGTCACCCCGAGCCGTTCGGCCAGCTCGGCCTGGGTCATCTCGTCCCGGGCGAACCGCAGTGCCCGGATGTTGTTTGTGACGCGGGTCGGCTTCACCACTGCGGGACGCCCCTGCGGTAGACGACCACCTTCGCCAGCGAGCCGACCACCGCCGACAGCACGAAGCAGAGGTAGATCACGTTGGCGATCCAGAACCAGTGCCACTGCGCCAGCGCCATGAGCATCGCCGACACCGCCCCGATCACCACGAACGCCTGCCCGACGTGGTCGCCCAACCGCCCGATCTCCCGGTCGCGGACGTCGCTGACCCGCGAGGCGCGCGGGTTCACCATGCCGATCCCGATCTCGAGGAGCATGCTGGCGGCGATGGCGCCGCCGACCGTCCAGAGCAGTGCGCCGGCGTACGGCGTCGCGGTCAGTCGCCCATCACCGACCCGGCTCAGGACCACGGCCACGTAGACGGCGTAGCCGACCACGCTGACCACCAGCATGATCCAGGCCCGCTTCTCCTGGTGCGTCATGACGACTCCTCGATGTAAAGAATCATTGACATCATGAGAGTAAGGCGTCTTTGACATAATGTCTAGAAAGTTTTACATCGCGTACCACGTGGAGGCTCCGGCGGGCGAGCGGAGCGGGGTCGCGATCTGTCAGCTGGGTCAGCGTCGGGCGGCGCGCAGCGCGTCGTGCAACTCCCGCGCCACCTGTGCCAGCGCCGCCTCGGCCTGCGGCTGCACGGCCGCCGGCACCGTCGACTCGCTCAGCGCGGCCACGGCGTACGCCTGCCCGTCAGCGTGTTCCACCACGCCGACCTCGTGCCGCAGGTTGAGCAGCGTGCCGGTCTTCGACGACCACCGGGAGCTGTCGGAGCTGAAGTCCGGGGCGAGCCGTTGTCGTAGCAGGTTGTCACCCATCAGCTCGCGCACCCGGGCGGCCACCACGGCCGGTATCCGCGACGGGCGCCACAGCGCGTGCAGCAGCTCGACGAAGGCCCGGGCAGAGCCGGAGTTGGCCCGGCCCACGTCCAGCTGGGCGACCGGATGGCCCTGACCGGCGGTGGTCGCGGACGCGGCGAGCGAGTGCGCGAGGTGCACCTCCGGCGCGAGCCGCTCGGCCGGCGTGTCGGTGAGGTCCCGGGTGCGGTGCCGGACGCTGATCCCGTCGACGCCGAAACGGCGCAGCGTGTCGGCGACCACGGTGGGCGGGGTCAACGCGAACAACGCGTCCGAGGCCCCCTCGTCGCTGATCGCCACGCTGAGGTAGAGCAGGTCGTCGATCGCCACGGTGGCCGGGTGCCGGAACCGGCTCAACCCGGTCGGACCGGGCGTGCGCACCCGGCCGGGGGCCACCGTGACCGCAGTGGCGCCGTCGAGTTCGCCGCGTTCGATCCGGTCCACGGTGGCCACCGCCAACGGCACCTTCACCAGCGACGCGACGGCTAGCACCACGTCGTCGTCCAGGCCCAACTCGTCGCCGGAGTCGAGGTCGCGGACCAGGAGACAGCCCCGCAGCCCGGCGTCGCGCAGCGTCTCCCGGGCGGTGCGGAGCAGGCGGCCGACGGTCACGCCGCCTCCGGTACGCCCAGGCACCGCGCCACGGCGGCCCCCAACGCGCCACGCAGCCGCTCGGCGTCCTCCCGGACACCGGCCGTCACCTGGTAGCCGCGGACCGGTCGCAGCTCGCCGAGCTGCCGCCAGTGCAGTCCGAGTTCGCGCGCCTCGGCGGGGGAGCAGAGCACCAGGTCGGTGCCGGCGAGCGCCTCGGCGGCGGCGTCGACCACGGACGCCGCGACCGCCACCTGGGTCGGCTGTAACCCGACGGCGTCGCGCAGCCGGGTCAGCGGGTCACGGACGTGCGGCACGTCGTCCTCAGGTGAGATCCAGACCCGACGTCGACGGGCCCGTCGGTTCGCCCGTGGGGTCCGCAGCGTCTCCAGCCGCACCACCTCGACACCCGGGTCGGTGCCGCCCGCGAGGCCGAGCGGCACCCGCCACGCGGCCTCGTCCGGCGGTACGCAGAGCAGCGCGGCGCGCACCTCGTGGCGCTGCCGCAGTCGGGCCCGTTCCGCCGGCTCGCCCCGGCGCAGTTCCAGATTCAGGTCGTGTCGACGGGCCTCGACCACGAGCCGGGCGAGCGAGCGTGGCGCGCAGACCGCCGGCACGGCCAGCCGGAACGGGCGCAGCCGGGCCCGTTCGGCGTCGTGCTCCATCGCCTCCGCCAACTCCACGATCCGCCGGGCGGAGGCGAGCATGTCCCGCCCGAACGTGGTGAGCGTGACGCTGCGCGAGGTGCGGTCGAACAACTGCCCGCCGAGGTGCCGCTCCAGTGCCGCGACCCGTCGGCTCGCCACCGACTGCGGGATCCGGGCCACCGAGGCGCCGACGGTGAAGCTGCCGTGGGTGCCGACCGACACGAAGGCCCGGCAGGCCGCCACCAGATCCACGCCGGCAGTCTATGCCGATTCGGCATCGGTACCGTCGTCGGTGTCTTCGACAGCATGGGACGGCGCTGCGAATCTGGGTGCCGGTTGCCCGGACGACGTCCGGTAGACCGGTTGATCGAGGGAAGGACCCAGCTGTGACCAGTACCAACCGCCGTACCCGTGCAGTCGCGCTCGCGCTGACACTCGGCCTGCTCGCCGGCTGCTCTCCCGGCAGCCCGTCCACGCCGACACCAACGCCGACGGTGTCCGAACCGGCGGCGTCCGCTGCGCCGGTCACCGTCGACTTCGCGCCGCTGGAACGGGAGTTCGACGCCCGGCTCGGCGTGTACGCGATCGACACCGGTAGCGGCAGCACCGTCACGCACCGGGCCGACGAGCGTTTCGCGTACGCCTCGACCTTCAAGGCCCTCGCCGCCGGTGCGGTGCTCGCCGCGACCTCGACCGAGGAACTGGACCAGGTCGTCAGCTACTCCCGCGACGACCTGGTCACCTACTCGCCGATCACGGAACGGCACGTCGACACCGGCCTGTCGCTGCGCGCGATCGCCGACGCGGCGGTGCGCTACAGCGACAACACCGCCGGAAACCTGCTGCTCAAGCAGCTCGGCGGTCCCTCCGGCTTCATGCAGGCGCTGCGTGAGGTCGGCGACGAGGTCACCGAGCCGGTGCGGTGGGAGACCGAACTCAACGCGTACGTCCCGGGGGAGCGCCGCGACACCAGCACGCCCGAGGCGCTGGCCACCACGCTGCGGGCGTACGCGGTCGACGACGCCCTCTCCCCGGACGACCGGGCCCTGCTGGTCGACTGGCTCAAGCGCAACACCACCGGCGACAAGACGATCCGGGCTGGTGTGCCCGAGGGCTGGGCGGTGGGTGACAAGACCGGCTCGGCCGACCACGGCACCCGCAACGACATCGCGGTCATCTGGCCGCCGGACCGGGCACCGATCGTGCTGGCCGTGCTCTCCGATCGGGCCGAGCCCGACGCCGAGCGCGACGACGCCCTGCTCGCCCGGGCCACCGAGCTCACCCTCGACGCGCTGAGCTGAGCCGGTCCCTGGAGCCTGGACCCGGCCACCAGGCGACCGTGGCGGGTCGTCCTGGTGGCCGGGACCGGGCGCTCGTCAGGGGGTCGGGACCGTGGCGGGACCGGTCAGGTCGAAGTCGGCGGTGACCGGGGTGTGCCGGATCCGCACCGGCTGCGCCCCGGCCACCTCCGCCGCGTTGGGGAACCAGCGGCTGGGCGCGTGTGCGCAGTCGCACCGCAGCAGCACCCGCTGCCCCGGCAGCAGCCGCAGCGTGTAGTCGGCGCCGACGTCGACCACCCCCGTCACGTCGCCGGTCCGCGCGTGGAAGGCGATCACCTGGGAGTAGTTCGGCATCTCGTCGACGGCGATGGTGCCGCTGACCACGGTGCCCGCGACGAGTGTCTGATTGCTGGTCACGGACGTGCCGGACCGGACCCGTACGGTGTCGGCCTTCCGGCGGTCGGCCACCCCGCCGGACCACTGGCTGGCCAGTCCAGGACCGGTGTAGTACAGCGGCCAGCGGTACGGCCCGAGACCGGTGAGCGTGTACCGGCCGTCGTCATCGGTGATGACACCGTAGTCGCTGTACTTGGGATGCGGGACCACCGGCAGGGGCAGGACGTATCCGAAGTAGACAGGGGTGCCGTCCGCCGCGCGGGTGACCCGGCCGGTGACGGTGCCCGGCGGGTCGAACCGGACCGTCGGGGCGGTGACCGTCTTGCCCGGACGCACCCTGATCGTCACCCCGCGCTCCCGCTGCCCGGTGCCGCCGTGCCGACCGACCCACTGCATGCCGTACTGCGTGTTGTCGTAGGGCTCGGCGAGCAGGTGATAACGGCCGGGCGGCACGTTGCTGGCGAGCACGTCGCCACCGTCGACGCCGGTGCAGCCGCCGTGCCGGCCGTCCTGCGGCTCGCCCTGATACACGACGGTGAGCCGGTCACGGTCGACGGGAACCAGGGACACGCATCCTCGTACGGCGGCCCCGGTGGCCCGGTCGCGCAAGGTGGTTCGTACCTCGCCCGGAGTGGTGTCGACAGTGCTCCGACCGGCTTCCTCCCGGTGCGACGTGGCGGCGAACGTGGACGTGGACGGCGCGGCGGCGGTGGCGCGCGGGGCGGCGGACTGGGCGAGCCCGGGGCTCGCGGCGGCGGGCAGCGGCAGGCTGACGACGAGCAGGGCGACGGTGAGTGGGATGGCATGACGTGGTGACCGCGGCATCGGCGGGATCCTCTCCACCCGGCGGACGAAACCCACTCACGGTAACGACTGTGACGGATCCGTCACGCGTTGTGTCGGGAGGTGGTCACGGGATCGGCCACTCGTGGACCGGCCGGTTGCTGTGCATCAGCTCCACGTAGTGCCGGACCACCTGGCGCAGCGCGTCCGGGCGGTCCAGCTGGTCGGTCGACTCCAGCCGGTGCAGCGTCTCCACCTGCCAGGTGGCGCCGTTGCGGCCGGTCAGGCAGCGTTGCTCGATGATGCCGAGCAGCCGGTCCCGCTCGTCCGGCTCGACACCCCACCGGTCCAGACCGTGGTGGGCCAGGGGCAGCAGGCGGCGCAGCACCAGCTCGGCGGCCGGCAGGTAACCCAGACCGGGCCAGAAGACGTGGGCGTCGATGCCGTGCCGGGCGCAGGTGTTGAAGTTCTCCTCGGCGGCGCTGAACGACATCTGGGACCACAGCGGCCGGTCGGCCTCGGCGAGCGCCCGGACCAGCCCGAAGTAGAACGCCCCGTTCGCGATCGTGTCCAGCACGGTCGGACCGGCCGGCAGGACCCGATTCTCCACCCGCAGGTGCGGCCGGCCCCGCAGCACGTCGTAGACCGGCCGGTTCCACCGGTAGATGGTGCCGTTGTGCAGCCGCAACTCGGCGAGGGTCGGTACCCCTCCGGCGGCTAGCGTCTCGGACGGATCCTCCGGGTCGCAGACCGGCAGCAGCGCCGGGAAGAAGCGCACGTTCTCCTCGAACAGGTCGAACACCGAGGTGATCCAGCGCTCGCCGAACCAGACCCGGGGGCGTACGCCCTGGGTCTTGATCTCCTCGGGACGGGTGTCGGTGGCCTGCTGGAACAGCGGAATCCGGGTCTCGCGCCACAGCTCACGGCCGAAGAACAGCGGTGAGTTCGCGCCGAGCGCCACCTGGATCCCGGCGATGGCCTGGGCGGCGTTCCAGTAGTCGGCGAACTGGCCGGGCCCCACCTGGAGGTGGAACTGGGTGCTGGTGCACGCCGCCTCCGGTGTGATCGTGTCGGCGGTGACCGCCAGCCGCTCCACCCCGTTGATGGCGATCCGCAGATCCTCACCCCGAGCGGCGAAGATCTGCTCGTTGAGCAGCGCGTAACGGGGATTTGCCGACAGGGTGGCGGCGGTCAGGTGCTCCGGTAGCACGGTCGGCAGGATGCCGATCATCACCAGCTGCGCGTCGACCGTGCGGGCCCGTTGGTCGGCCGAGTTCAGGGCGGCGCGGACGTGCTCCTCGAATTCGGCGGTGCCGGTACCGGACAGCCGCCGCGGTGCCACGTTGATCTCGACGTTGAACTGGCCGAGTTCGGTCTGGAAGCTCGGGTCGGCCACCGCCTGCAACACGTCGGCGTTGCGCATCGCCGGCATCGATTCGGCGTCGACCAGGTTGAGTTCGATCTCCAACCCGGTCATCGGCCGGTCGACGTCGAACCGGGACTCGCGCAGCATCTCGGCGAAGACGTCGAGACAGCGGCGCACCTTGTCCCGGTAGCGAGCCCGATCCTGACGGCTGAAGGTCTGTACGCCGACTTCCTCACCCATAGGTCACCACCCTGTCACCGCTGGTACCCCGAACGTCTCACGTCCATGCCCCCTGCGGAAGTCGGGACCGGTGGAGAGGTCCGTAGCATGGCCGTCGTGCGTGACAAGGTGACCCGACTGTTCGTGGTGGCGGCGATCGCGGAGGCGATCTCCTGGGCCGGGCTGCTGGCCGGAATGGCCGTCAAGTACGGCCCGCCCGGCAACGAGCTGGGGGTGCAGATCTTCGGGCCGATCCACGGCGCGCTCTTCGTCGCGTACGGGGTGCTGGTGCTGGCGGTGGCCCGGGTGCACCGGTGGAGCCCGCTGGCCACGTTCGTGGCGTTGGCCTGCGCGGTGCCGCCGTTCGCCACCGTGATCTTCGAGCGTTGGGCGCGGCGGCGGGGCATGCTCGACGTCGGCGAGCCGGCCCCGGAGCCCGCTCCGGTCGGCTGAGCCCCCCGGGGCGCCTGTCCCGCTGCTGACCCCTGCCGTCGGCTGTCCCGCCTGCTGACCGTGCCGTCGGCGTTGCCGGGCCGCCGCCTCAGGTCACCGCCGTGCAGGCGGCCACCGTCGCGACCACCAGCACGCCCAGCATCGCCTGGAGCAGCAGCGGAGGCCCCAGGTGCGACCACATGGTGGCCGTACGCGGCCGGAGCAACTGCCCCGTGGTGAGGTTGACGATCCGTTCGATCTTCGGTGCCAGGTCGGGATCACCCTGGTCGCGCAGGGTCAGTTGAACGTGGTCGGCCGGGTGCAGGGCGCTCTGCGGCAGGTGCCCGTGCAACTCCACCTCGTAGAGCCGGCCGTCGGCGTCTCGCAGGCGCACCGGGGTGACCAGGTACTCGGGTCCCTTCTTCAGCTCCTTGAAGCTGCGTCGGCCCGTGCCGGAGCCGGCCGAGAGCAGGGCTCGTACCAGCTTGGCCAGCAGGCCCGCCACGCTGGCCGCGGCCAGCACCACCACCAGCACCGGCTGCCCCACCCGCACCTCCCGGGGGTAGCCGTCCATCAGGCGCACGATCTGCGCGGTGAGGATCCGCCCGGTGGGGTGCAGGCTGCGCCGGGAATACGATGTCGCGTCCATGCCACCACCCAGAGTCCGCCTACGCCTACAGATCGTATCGATCCTCGGGGTTGAACGACGTGAATGAAAACCGGTCACGCGGTTGCCGGCAGGTGACAAGCACGCTGACGCGGGTAAGCGGTGGGCCGAGCTGGAAAGGGGTCGAGCATGCAGCTGTCCTTCCTGCGCCCGCTGTACCAGCGTCCGGGCCCGTGGTGCTCGGTCTACCTGGACGCCTCCCTGGACACCGAGGACGCGCACGCGGCACTCGATCTGCGTTGGCGTGGCCTGCAACGGCAACTGGCCGAGCAGGGGGCGGACGAGCCGACGATGGCCGCCATCGACCGGGTGGTCCGGGGACACGACCCGATGCCCGGCGACTACGGGTTGGCCGTGTTCGGTGCCCACGGACAGGTGGTGCTCTCCGAGTACCTGTCCGCCCCGCCGCGACGGGATCTGGCCGCGTACGCCCCGCTGCCGCATGTGATGCCGCTGCTGGCCCAGCGCGGTGAACAGGTGGCGTGGGTGCGGGTGCTGGCCGACCGCACGGGTGCCGACGCGATGTCGGTGAGTGCCGGCGGAGTGCCGCGCCGGGCACATGTCGTCGGTCGGGAAAGCTATCAGCTGCGCCGGGTCCAACCCGGGGGCTGGTCCCAGTCGCGCTACCAGCGGGCCGCGATGGAAGCATGGCATCACAACGCCGGTGACGTCACCGCCGCGACCGTCGAACTGGCCGAGCGGGTGGGCGCCGAGGTGGTGGTGGTGGCCGGCGACGTCCGCGCCACCGGCATGATCGCCGCCCAGATGCCGGATCGCTGGCAGGACCTGGTGGTACGCACCGACGCCGGTTCCCGGGCCGGCGGTGCCGACCAGACCCTGCTCGACGACCTGACCGTGCAGACCATCGCCGAGGTGGCCGACCAGCGGGTGAACGCGGCGCTGGACCGCTTCGGCACGCAGGAGGACGTCGGTGCCGGACTCGACGCGGTGGTGGCCGCGTTGCAGCGCAACCAGGTCGACACGATGCTCATCGTCGACGACCCGTCAGCCGACGGCCAGCTCTGGATCGGCCCGGCGGCCACCGACATCGCCACCGAGCCGGATCAGCTGGCCGCGGTCGCCGAACCGGAGCGGGTGCGGGCCGACGCGGCGCTGGTGCGTGCCCTGGTGGGCACCGACGCCGAGCTGACCGTGCTCGGCGCCGACGAGGCGCCCGACCTGGTGGACGGGGTGGGCGCGGTGCTGCGCTACGTCGACCCGGTCACCCCGGGACGGGGCGGTGCCTGACCCGAGCGTCGCTGACGCGGTGGTCGACCGGCTGCTGGCCGGGCGGATTCCGCGGGTCTTCGGCCATCCGGAGGAGGCGGCCACGGCACTGGTCGAGGCGCTCGACGCCGCCGGTGGCGACCCGGAGTTCGTACCCGTCCGCAACGCGGAGTGCGCTGCGGTCATGGCGGCCGGGCACGCCCGCTTCACCGGCGGCCCGGGCGTCTGCCTGGCCGCCGGCGGAGTGGCCGCCGCGGGCCTGCTCGCGGGACTCGACGCCGCCCGGGGCGCCGGCCTGCCGGTACTCGCCGTCGTCGCCGAGCCCGGCCCGGTCCCGGACGACGAGGTGGGTCTCACGACACGACTGCTCGCCGAGGTGTGTCACGGCGTCCGGTACGCCGCCGATCCGGTGCGGGTGCCGGAGCTGGTGGACGAGGCGCTGCGCGTCGCGTCGCACGTTCGCCGCCCGGTCGGCCTGGTGCTGCCTCCCCCGTCACCGGTCGGCGGGGTGCAGGCCGCATCGCCGCGCGCCGCAACCGATGGTCGCTGGATACTCGACGAGCTGTCCGCCCGGCTGCCACCGGACGGCGCGGTGATCGTCGACGGCACCCTGCCGGCCGTACACCTGAAGACGACGGCGCACGTCGTGGTGGGTCCGGCCGGACCGTCCGGCGGTGCCCTGCCGTACGCCGTCGCCGCGAAGCTGGCCGACCCGGACCGGCCGGTGATCGCCCTGGTCACCGACGAGGGGATGCGCTCGCAGGGACTGGGCGAACTGGTCACCGTCTCCCGCTGGCGGTCGGTGTGGCCCGACCCGCGACTGGTGGTGCTGGTGTTCAACGAGCGGTCTGGCCATCTCCGGCTTGGGGACCGGCCGATGACCGACGACGTCCCGTACGCCGGCTGGGCCCGGTTGCTCGGCCTGCACGGCGTGCGCGTCGACCGGCCGGAGTTGGTCGGCGTGGCCTGGGACGAGGCGCTGACCGCCGACCGCCCGTGCGTGCTGGAGATGGTCACGGACGCCCTGCCCCCAGGCCCGTGGAACCGGCAGGGATGGGACAACATCGGGCATGTTGCTGCCCCAGGCGACGGCGAGACAGCAAGATCCCCGATGTTGCTCGGCGGTAACGGTGCACCGGCGATGGCGGGTGGTCGGTGTTGGGGGGAAGGGGCAAGATCCCCTGATTGATGCCGTCCGGTGGGGAGATGCCCTGTTTAACCCGCATCGTGGCGGGAAGCCGGGCCGCGTGGTGAGCGATCGAGGCAAGGTGGGGCCGGTGCGCAAGGTGCGCCCGGGACTGACGGCGGCCGGGGCCGGCATGGCCGGTGACCGCGTGGTCGCGGCCGGCAGCACCGCCCGGATCCTGGTCGGGGCCACCGCCCGCGCGCTACGCGGCAGCGACTGCGCCGACCTCGGGCACGCCGGACCGGTGTCCCGTTTCGCCGGTACGCCCGAGCCGGTACGGCGGGCGGCGGCGATCCGCTCCGCCGGCCGGATCGCCCTCACCGCCGGTCAGGCCGCCGAGGTCGACGCGGAGCGGGTCGCCCGCTGGTTCGTCGACCAGTACCCGCGGCGCCGGTATCCCGGAGTGCTGCTGGGCTCCCCGCACGGCGGCGTGGCACATCTGGCGGTGGCGCTGGGCATGCCCTGGCTGCCCGCCGGGTTCGAGATGATCGCGCACTGGCCGCAGGGCGCGGTGGACCGGCCCCGCGCCGCCCTGGACCACGGCGCGGCGCTTGCCGGACGGGTGCTCGCCGGCAACCCCGACCTGCATGTACGGCAGGTGCACTGCCCGGCCAGCCGAGGCGCGCTGGCCGGGGCGACGGTGGCGCTGACCGGCCGCTGGCGGGCGCTGTCGGCGGCGTACCGCAGCTTCCTGACCGACCGGCTGGCGCCCGGCGCGCCGGTGCTGGTGCTGCGGGACACCCGGACCTGGCCGGTGGTGGACGCCGCTGACGGGCACAGCTTCCAACTCGGCTGCCCGGCCAGCGGCCTGAACCCGGTGGACTTCCATCCCGACAGCCACGCGCTGCGGCAGGTGCTGCGCTCGGCCGGCGGGGACAGCGCGCACTGGGAACCACCCGAGATCTCCGCCCCGCCCGCTGCCGCCGAACACGGCGTGGAGTCCGGTTTCGACCGGAGCGTACGGGACTGGACCTCCCGGCACGGTCATCCGCTGCACCAGATCCTGGTGCCCACGCCGGAGGCGCTCAGCGCGGCCACCGCGGACCTGTACCGACACTGGCTGCGGGCCGCCGGCAAGACCGGTGACCGCCTGGTGGTCGAGTGCGGGCGACTGCTCGACCCCTGGCAGGTGCTCCGGGCCGGGCTGGTGCCGTACTGGTGCGAGAACGCCACCCGGCGCAGCGTCGAACAGGTGGAGTGGTGGCTGGCCGGCAGCGAGTCGTTCACCTCGATCGACGTGCTGCCGGAGCCACCCGGCGTACGCTCACCGGCGCTGGCCGGGCTCCCGCAGTGGCTGGCGGTCGCCGGCTTCGGTCGGCGGCGGCGGGCCCTGGACCGCACCTCGGCGCGCGGCTACCCGGTCACCTCCGTACCCACCCGCAGGGCCACCGAGGTGCTCCGCGCCCAGCCGTACGACCTGCCCAACCCGGCGCCGCTGGCGACCGGCGAGGCCCTGGCCGCGCTGCGCGACGGCGGGAGCCACCACGGCCTGCTGATCTGTTGAGACCGGGCTGACGAAACATCCTCGCGAACCCGCGATCCCGTGATTGAGTACCTACGGAGCGGGAACACCGCCGGCTGCGACAGGCTGATCACCTTGCGTGGCGCGGCGCCGTCGCCCGCTGGCATCCCAGTCACGTAACCCAGTCACAGGCCCGTGCGTGCCTACGCGCGTGCCCGGTGTCGGCGAATCCGGGCGGGGTCCTTCCCGAGGGAGGCGCGGATGTTCGGACAGACCACCACAACCACACCACCACCTACCGATCGTGGGCTTGAGGACCTCGACGCCGCGGCGTTGGCGTACGCGGCGCGGATCGAAGGGCTGCCGCCGGAGCGCCGCCAGGAGGCCCGCGACGACCTGGTCCGGTTCGCGTTGCCGTTCGCGGGCCGGTTGGCCCGCCGCTACCGGGGGCGCGGCGAGCCGTTGGAGGACCTGGAACAGGTGGCCCGCCTGGGACTGGTCAACGCCGTCGACCGGTACGACCCGGAACGGGGTTCCTTCACCGCGTACGCGGCAATCACCATCGTGGGCGAGATCAAGCGGCATTTCCGGGATCGCACCTGGGGTGTGCACGTGCCCCGCCGGCTACGTGACCTGATCCTGGAGGTCGGACAGGCGACGGCGGCGCTGACCAGTGAGTTGTCCCGGGCGCCGACGGTGGCCGAACTGTCGAAACGGCTGGAGACGCCGGAGGAGGAGATCCTCGCCGCGTTGGAGTCGGCGGCCGGCTACAGCCCGGCGTCGCTCAACGCGCCGGTCGGCGGGGAGAGTTCGGCGGAGTTCGGCGATCTGGTCGGCGAGTCGGACATCGCGCTGGAGTCGGTCGACGACAGGGTGACCGTCAGCGGTCTGCTGCACCGGCTGCCCTGGCGGGAGCGGCGGATCCTGGCCATGCGGTTCTACGGCAACCAGACCCAGGCCGAGATCGCGGCCCGCTTCGGCATCTCCCAGATGCACGTGTCCCGGTTGCTGTCGCGGGCGCTGACCTGGCTGCGCCAGGCGATGCTCGCCGACGCGCCGCCACCGTGGCAGAACGGTCCCGCCGAGTCCGAGTCGGCCAACCAGTCGCGCGCCACGGCTCCGGTGCGCGGTCGCTGAGCCTCGGGGAAACTCGTCGGGGCGGCACCGACCGGTGCCGCCCCGACCGGTACGCGTCGATCAGTTCTGCGGGGTGTCACCGTGTCCGCGCGGATGCCGCCACCGGTCGTTGGGTTGCGCCTCGCGCTGCGCGCCCAGCGGGTTGTCCTCCGGCTCGTCGGTCTCCTCGAAGCTCGGCCGGCGTACCTCCTCCGGCTCCGGCACGTCGACCGGCCGGGCGCCGGACTGCGGCGCGGGCTGGTACGCGACGGCCTCCCGCGCGCCGTGCGCCCCCTCGGCACTCGGTGACTCCGGCATGTGCACCTCCCGGTGGATCTCGTCGCGGAATTCCTGCGGCGGCCGGGTGGTCCGCTGTGGAAGGTCGCGGCCCAGGTCGGAGACGAGTTCGCCGTACTTGGCGTCGAACGCGGGCCGCTCCGAGCGGATCCGGGGCATCCGGTCGAAGTTGCGCAGCGGTGGCGGGCAGGTGGTGGCCCACTCCAGGGAGTTGCCGAAGCCCCAGGGATCGTCCACCGTCACCTCGGCGCCGTAGCGCCAGGACTTCCAGGCGTTCCACATGAAGAACAGGGTGGACGCGCCGAGCACGAACGCGAAGATGCTGGAGATGGTGTTCAGCGTGGTGAACCCGTCGGTGGGCAGGTAGTCGGCGTATCGCCGGGGCATGCCCTCGTTGCCGAGCCAGTGGTGCACCAGAAAGGTGCCGTGGAAGCCGATGAACATGGTCCAGAAGTGCAGCTTGCCGAGCCGCTCGTCGAGCAGGCGCCCGGTCATCTTCGGCCACCAGAAGTAGAAGCCGGCGAAGAGCGCGAAGACCACCGTGCCGAAAACCACGTAGTGGAAGTGGGCGACCACGAAGTAGCTGTCGTGGGTGTGCCAGTCGGCCGGCGGGCTGGCCAGCAGCACGCCGGTCAACCCGCCGAGCAGGAAGGTCACCAGGAAGCCGATGGCGAACAGCATCGGCGTCTCGAAGGTGAGCTGCCCCTTCCACATGGTGCCGATCCAGTTGAAGAACTTCACCCCGGTCGGCACCGCGATCAGGTAGCTCAGGATGCTGAAGAACGGCAACAGCACCTGACCGGTGGCGAACATGTGGTGCGCCCAGACCGTCATCGACAGCACGGTGATCGCGATGGTGGCCAGCACCAGACCGGTGTAACCGAAGATCGGCTTGCGGGAGAAGACCGGGATGACCTCGGTGATGATGCCGAAGAACGGCAGCGCGATGATGTAGACCTCGGGGTGGCCGAAGAACCAGAAGAGGTGCTGCCACAGCATCGGTCCGGCGGTGTCGGGGTTGAACACCTGCGCGTCGAGCAGCCGGTCGGCGCTGAGCGCCAGCAGCGCGGCGGCCAGCAGCGGGAAGACCAGGATCACCAGCACGCTGGTGAAGAGCATGTTCCACGTGAAGATCGGCATCCGGAACATGGTCATGCCCGGCGCGCGCAGGGTCAGGATCGTGGTGATCAGGTTGACCGCGCCGAGGATCGTACCCAGGCCGGACACCACCAGGCCGATCACCCACATGTTCGCGCCGACGCCGGGGGAGTGCTCGACGGTGCTCAGCGGCGTGTACGCGGTCCAGCCGAAGTCGGCCGAGCCACCCGGGGTCAGGAACCCGCCGACCACCATCAGCCCACCGAAGAGGTAGAGCCAGTAGGCCAGCGCGTTGAGCCGGGGGAACGACACGTCCGGGGCGCCGATCTGGATCGGCACGATGTAGTTGGCGAAGCCGAACGCCGCCGGGGTGGCGAACAGCAGCAGCATCACCGCGCCGTGCGAGGTGAAGAGCTGGTTGTACTGCTCCGGGGCGAGAAACTGTAGACCGGGCCGAGCCAACTCGGCGCGGATCACCATGGCCTCGATCCCGGCCAGCACGAAGAAGCCGAACGAGGTCAGCAGGTACAGCAGGCCGATCTGCTTGTGGTCCGTGGTGGCCAGGAACCTGACCAGCTTTCCGCCCGGAAGCGGCCTGCGCAGCGGTCCGGGATAGCCGCCGAACCGGGCCGGGGCGAGGATCGCCGGGCCCCGGTCCTGTCCGGGTTCGGTGGTAACCCGCTTGGGCATGAGCGCTCACCTGCGTTGACGACGGATAAGGACGGGCGTGGCTACCCACCCCGTCGACCATGTAACCAGGCGAGAGCGGTAATTTCGGTCAATTCGCCGGTAGCGTGGCCCAGACGGCCTTTCCGTCGCCGGCCGGCGCGCTGCCCCAGCGGTCGGCCAGCTCGCGTACCAACAGCAGCCCACGACCGCCCTCGTCGTGCTGCCCGGCCGCGCCGGGCCGGGCCGCCGCGCTGCTGCCGTCGATCACGGCCAGGTGCAGCCAGGGCCGGCGCAGGGTCACCGTGACCTGCATCGGGGTACCAGCGTGCCGGACCACGTTGCCGACCAGCTCACTGAGCACCACCGAGGCCGGACCGGCCGCCTCGGGCAGGTTCCACCGGGCACACGCATCGGTCACCAGTTCCCGGGCCCGCCGGCAGGCCGCCGCCACCGGGTCCAGGCGCAGCCGCAGCCGGCTCACGGCGGACGCGCCGGCGAACCGACTCGCCTCGTCACAGCTGTCCCGCATCGGCACCACCCGGCAGGCGGTGGAGGCGGTCAGCAGGGCGGCGGCTTCCGGGTGGGGTGCGCAGAGCACCAGCGGCACCATCGGCCAGTCCGCGGCGCGACGCGCCACGGCGGCGAAGACGGACACCGCCAGCTGGTCCCGCACGGCCAGCTCGGCCAGGTCGACCACCAGCGCGTCGGGCTGCCGGGCCAGACACTCCTCCAGGTGCGCGTACACCTCACGCATCGAGATCATGTCGAGGGTGCCGGCCAGGCGTACGACGGTGACCTGTGCTCCGTCGTGCACCTGGCAGGTGATCCGGCTCGCCATCTCCACCCTCGTCTCGGCGGTGTCGCAGAGCCTGGCAGGTACCCGGCCCTCCACGGGGTGAAACGCCACCGTGGGGTCGGACACGTCATGCCGCGGCGACCTGCCGTCGCGGCAGCTGGTGCTGCAACTCCGCCAGCGGGGGCCGCTCCTCCACGGCGACGTCGCTGACCACGATCTCCCGGTCCAGGTTCGGCAGCGCGTCCGAGCCGCCCCGGCGGAACTGGGTCAGCAGGGCGGTGGGCAGTACGTCCGAATTCGCCCAGCCCCGGCGCTGCAAACGGGACCAGGCGGTGAGCATGATCTGGGCGGACATCCGGCCCAGCGCGGCGGTGTCCTGGTGCCGGTGCTTACGCTCGCCGAGATCCACCTGGGCCAGCGCGTCCAACCCGACGAGTTCGAGCAGGTCGATCAGCATGGCGGTCTCGACGCCGTAGCCGGAGACGAATGGCACACGCGACAACACCTCCCGGCGGCCGGCGTACTCACCGGCGAGGGGCTGCACGAACCCGGCCAGTTCCGGCCAGAACAGGTTCAGCATCGGCCGGGCCATCAGCTCCGTCACCCGGCCGCCGCCGTCGGCCTCCACCCCGCCGCTGCTGACCAGGGGCCGGTGGTAGAAGCCCTTGACGAAATCGACCGACGGGTCGGTCAGCAGCGGGCCGAGCAGCCCGGTGACGAAGTGCGGCCGGAACTCGCGCAGGTCGGCGTCGACGAAGGCGACCACGTCGCCCTCCGCCGCGGCCAGGCCGGCCCAGAGCGCGTCGCCCTTGCCGGTCAGCCGGGGCAGTCCGCGGGTCATTGCGTCCTGGCCGACCACCTCGGCGCCGGCGGCCCGGGCCACCGCGGCGGTGCGGTCGGTGGACCGCGAGTCGACCACGATCAGTTCGTCGACCAGCGACACCCGGTCCATCAGGTGCTCGCGGATGGTCGCCACGATCGCCCCGACGGTGGCTTCCTCGTTGCGCGCCGGCAGCACCACGCTGACCCGGCTGTCACCCTTGGCCCGCAGGAGTCGTCGGGTCGGCCAGTCGGCCGCCGAGGTGGTCCGATAGGTGGCCCAGGCCTCCACCACCGGCGAGACCAGAGATTCGTTGTTGCGCACAGGCACCCCCTCGTCGGCGGGAAGACCGGGTGATGGATTTCCCAGCCCCCCGCACGCTAACCGGATTGGTCCCCCAGCTTGATCACAAGCGTGCTCCGGCCACGTTCCCGGCTGATGAACCTTTGATTGCGTCCACCAACCAGGCCCAATTTCCGCGATTCGTGCACGTCTGGTCTTCCTTATGCGCTGGACATCCCCCATGTCGAGACGTCGAGTGCAAGATCGCGCGGATTCGGGAGGGCGGGCGGGACGTTCAAGATCGGTCCGGTCGCGTACCGTTGCGGCTCATGGGTGTGTCGCAACGGTTGAAGACCAGGTTCCGCCGGTTCCTCCAACGCCCGGGCACCACGGTCGATCTGGCTCCGCTGGAGAAGCTGCTGCCGGTCATCGAGGCCCGCGAGGAGGAGATCTCGGCGTTCGACGACGCCGAGCTCACCGAGGCGGCGACCGCGGCGTCGAGCTACGAGGAGATCTGTGCGCTCGGCCGCGAGGCGGCCCGCCGCGGCATCGACCAGCGTCCGTACGATGTCCAGTTGCTGGGCGCCATGTCGCTGCTCTCCGGCAAGGTCGCCGAGATGGCCACCGGTGAGGGCAAGACGCTCACCGCGGCGATCGCCGCGTACGGGCACGTCCGGCTCGGCAACGGGCCAGTGCACGTGCTGACCGTCAACGACTACCTGGCCCGCCGCGACGCCCAGTGGATGGAGCCGATCTACACCCTGCTCGGGCTCACCGTCGGCTGGGTCAACGAGGCGTCCACCCCGATCGAGCGGCGCGCCGCGTACGCCTGCGACGTCACCTATGTCTCGGTGAGCGAGGCCGGCTTCGACTTCCTCCGCGACCAGCTCGTCACCGACATCGAGGACCGGGTGCAGCGCCCGCTGCGCACCGCGATCGTCGACGAGGCCGACTCGATCCTGATCGACGAGGCCCGGGTGCCGATGGTCCTCGCCGGCTCGGTCCCCGGCGAGCAGGACCCGGTCCACGCCGCCGCTGCGCTGGTGCGCGGCCTGCGCAAGGGCAAGCACTACACGGTGGCCGAGGACGGCCGGAGCGTCGCCTTCACCTCCGCCGGTCTGGCCGCCGTCGAGGCCAAGCTCGGCATCGACCTGTACGACGAGGAGAACGTCGAGCAGCTCTCCGCGGTCAACGTGGCGCTGCACGCGCACGCCCTGCTGCACCGGGACGTGGACTACATCGTCCGGGACGGCACGGTGGAGCTGATCGACGAGATGCGGGGGCGGGTGGCCCAGCGCCGCCGCTGGCCCGACGGGCTCCAGGCGGCGGTCGAGGCCAAGGAAGGGCTGGACGCCACGGCAGAGGGCGAGGTGCTGGGCACCATCGCCGTGCAGGCGTACGTCGGGCTCTACCCGGTGGTGTGCGGCATGACCGCCACCGCGGTGCTCGTCGGCGACCAGTTGCGGGAGTTCTTCGGCCTGGAGGTCGCGGTGATCCCGCCGAACACCCCGTGCGTGCGGGTCGACGAGCCGGACCGCATCTACGCCACCCGGGCGGAGAAGGAGGAGGCGCTGATCGACGAGATCCGGCGCTGCCACGCCGACGGGCGCCCGGTGCTGGTCGGCACGCTGGATGTCAAGGAGTCCGAGCAGTTGGCGGTCGGGCTCAACGCCGCCGGGGTGCCGTGCGTGGTGCTCAATGCGAAGAACGACGACGAGGAAGCGGCGATCATCGCCGAGGCCGGCGCGTACGGTGCGGTCACCGTCTCCACCCAGATGGCCGGCCGGGGCGTGGACATCCGCCTCGGTGGCAGCGACCAGGCCGACCGGGAGCGGGTGGCCGAGCTGGGCGGTCTCTACGTGATCGGCAGCGGCCGACACGACAGCCGCCGCGTGGACGATCAGTTGCGTGGCCGGGCCGGCCGTCAGGGCGACCCCGGTGGCTCGGTCTTCTACGTCAGCCTGGAGGACGACCTGGTCGTCCGCCACGCCGGCGACACCGTCCCGCCGTCGCCCCGGATGAACGCCGACGGCCTGGTCACCGACCCGCAGGTGGACTACGCCGTGGAGCACGCCCAGCGGGTCGCGGAAGGGGTCAACCACGAGATCCACCGCAACACCTGGCGCTACAGCGTGGTCATCGAGCAGCAGCGCAAGGCCCTCGCCGAGCGGCGGGAGCGGCTGCTCACCAGCGATGTCGCCGCCCTGATGCTGCTGGACAAGATGCCGGAGAAGGCCGGTGAGATGGACGAGGACCTGCTGGCCCAGGTGGCCCGGTCGATCGCCCTCTACCACCTTGACCGGCTGTGGGCATCGCACCTGGCCGAGCTGTCGGAGGTCCGCGAGGGCGTGCACCTGCGGGCCCTGGGACGGCTCGACCCGCTCGACGAGTTCCACCGTGCCGCGGTGCCGGCCTTCACCGAGCTGGTGCCGGCGATCGAGGCGCGTACCCTCGCGACCTTCGCCGAGACCGAGTTCGACGACGACTGGGAGCCCGACGCGGCGGAACTGGTCCGTCCGAGCGCCACCTGGACGTATCTGGTGCACGACAACCCATTCGGCTCCGAGCTGGACCGGCTGATCGCCTCGGTCGGGCGGCGGCTCAGCGGGGCCGGCTCTCGCTGAGTCGTCCGGTCCGGCCCACCCCTCCCGGCGGCACCCGTACCCTGGGAGGGGCCCCGGTTTGCGCCGCTTCGACCGTTGTCGGCGCCGGTAGCAGGGCGATCGTGATGTCGAGTGCGGCTCCAGCGTGGGGGCCCAGCCGAGGAGGATACGGGTGACGACGCTGACCGGGCGTACGGGAGTTGCGGGCTCGTGAACCTGGAAACGCGTACACCGCTGGCGGAGACGCTCGGCGTGTTGGAGACGGCTGCCCTGCTGCGGGAGGTGACCGCCGGGCTGATCGCCGTGGACGACTTCGACGCGGCGCTCTCCGCGCTGGTCCGGATCACCCGGGACGCCGTCGGCGGCGTCGCCTGGTGCGGGTTCACCGCCCTGCGGGCCGGCGAGCCGGCCGGCGTGGCCGCCTCCGATCCGCGGCTGAGCGGGCTGGACGACCTGCGGTACGGTCCGGACACTCCGGCGATGGAGGCGATCCGCCGCCGGGAGATGGTCGGCGCGGAGGAGCTGGGCGTCGAACCGCGTTGGCCGGACTGGACGCCCCGGGCCCGCGAACTGGGCGTACGTGGGGTCATCTCGGCACCCGTCGACATCGACGACCAGGTGATCGGCGCGGTGAACCTGTACGCTGCCGAACCCGACGCCCTGACCCCCGCTCACCAGCTGACCGCGATGCTGCTGGCCGAACACGCCGGCCTGCTGCTGGCGGCGGTGCGCGACCGGGAGAAGCGTGCCGCGCTGATCGGGCAGCAGGACACCGCGCTGCTCAACGACGGCGTGATCGGTCAGGCGGTCGGCGTCATCATGACCCAACGCGGCTGCCCCGCCGAGGACGCTCTCGACGTGCTGCGCAGCGCCGCGTCGTCGCTGTCGATCCCGCTACGGGAGGTCGCGGAGCGGCTCGTCAGCACGGTGTCGCGACCTCGGGACAACTGACCGGGGCGTGTCGTTTCGCCCGGGTGGCGCCCGGGTAGCACCCTGGACTGATGGACTGAACCTAGCCAGGGGGACCACGATGCAGAGCCGGCTGCGGGTGCAGGGGCACCCCATCCAACCGATGCTGGTGACCTTTCCGTACGGGCTCTTCGTCTGTGCCGTCATCTTCGACCTCGCCGACGTGGTCGGCGGCCCGGTCTTCCTCGGCGAGGTCGGCTACTGGACGGCGGTGGCCGCCCTGGTGACGGCGGCGTTGACCGCGGTGGCCGGGATGGTGGACCTGTGGGACGTGCCGCCCGACCGCACCCGCCACACGGCGATCAGCTTCAACGTCGTCAACGCCGGCATGGCCGGGCTGTTCCTGCTCTCCTGCCTGGTCCGGGCGGACGCCACGAACCGCGGTGCCACTCCGGCGCTGCTGGTCGTCGAAATGCTCGGCCTCGCCGTCGGCGGGGTGGGCGTCCACCTCGGCGCGCGGCTGATGCGCCACTTCGACGCCACCCGGTCCGAGACGGCAAGCGTCGAGCTGGTACGCGGCGTGGACGCCCCCACCGTCGAGGTCGTACGCCCCCGTCCGTAGCGCCCGGCCCGGTACCCGGGTACTGCGTCGGCGGACGGCGTCGGATAACGCGTTGCCGGAGCGGTCCTGGCCGGACACGCTGACACCGTGCCGCAAGAGACGAGCTTCGAGGATCTGATCGCCGAGGGGGCCACCGCCCCGGTCGAGGGATGGGCGTTCGACTGGCTTGCCGGGCGGGCCACCGAGGAACGCCCACCCTGGGGTTACGCGCGGCTGGTGGCAGCGCGGATGGCGGGTGTCGACGCGGCGTTGGACATCGACACCGGCGGGGGAGAGGTGCTGGCCGAGGTGCCCCACCCGCCCCCGCTGCTGGTGGCGACCGAGGCGTGGCCGCCGAACGTGCCGGTGGCGCGGAAGCACCTTGCGCCACTCGGCGCGAGCGTGGTGGCGGTGACCGGCGACGCGCCCCTGCCGTTCCGTGACGCCGCCTTCGACCTGGTGGTCAGCCGGCATCCGGTGCGCACCGACTGGCCCGAGGTGGCCCGGGTGTTGCGTCCGGGCGGTACGTTCCTGTCCCAGCAGATCGGTCCCGGGACCGTACGCGAACTCAGCGAGGCGATCCTCGGCCCGCTGCCGCCGCCGGCGCACCGCCATCCGGAGCACGCCGTGGCCGCCGCCCGGGCGGCCGGCCTGACCGTGGTGGACCTGCGTGAGGCGACGCTGCGGACGGTCTTCCACGACATCGGCGCGGTGGTCTGGTTCCTGCGCAAGGTGATCTGGACCGTGCCCGGCTTCACCGTGGCGGCGCACCGACCCGCGCTGCGGCGCCTGCACGATCGGATCCGCGCCGAGGGCCCCTTCGTCGCCCACGCCCGCCGCTTCCTCATCGAGGCCCGAGCGTAGGCGTCTAGCCGGTGCGGAGGAGCGTGAGCATCTCTGGCAGGTCGAAGAACTCGGCGGTGGCCACTGCGGACGGATTGCCGCCGTCGGGGTCGGCGCCCGCGTCGAGCAACGCGCGTACCGCCTCGGCGTTGCTGCGGAACACCGCCGCGGCCAGCGCCGTCTGTCCCCGGTCGTTGGCGCGGGAGTGATCGGCTCCCCGGTCGAGCAGCGCGCGCACCGTCTCCGGGTGGGCGTGATACGCCGCCAGGATCAGCAGGCTGTCACCCTTCTGGTTGGTCAGGTTGACCGGTAGCCCCGCGTCGACGTACCCGGCGAGCTCGGTGGTCGCGCCGTCGCGCGCCAGGTCGAACATCCGGTGGGCGAATTCCAGGGTCTCGGCGTCGAGTTCGTCGCTCACCGGTCCAGGTTAGTCGCCGCCGTCGCACCGCTCGCGACCGCCAGTCGACCTGCTCGCCGTTGCCCGACCGTTCGGGACCGGCACCGCTGTCCCGTTCGTGTGACGGCCGTGGCGTGGGAGCGCGAACAGCCGACGTCACGCCGGGTACGGACATCCCGCCGCGAAGGCCGCGAACGGTGTGGACCACCCCCCGTATCAGGTCAACTTGGCGACTCTGCTGTAATCATCTGGCCTCGTACGCAGAGCGAGCGGACGGCTCCGATGTGTCGGTCAATTGTCACATTCATGCAACGCAGCCGCCTCTTGACCCTCGCACGGGCGCCGGGAAACATCGATAAAGCGGCGTCCCGGGGCCGTGGGGAACACCCGGACCAGCCAAGGAGGACCATGTCGGTCAGCCCCGCTTCGTCGCGCGCCGGATGGCATACGTCCCAACCCGCGGTGCCCGGTCGACCCCCCGGCGGCCAGCGTCGTCCCGCCAACACCGCCGCGCCAGTCCTGACGGTCACCCTCTCCATTCCCCTGGCGTGCGAGGAGTCGCTGACGCCGGCCGCGCGGCGGCTGCTCGACGCGGCCCGGGAGATGCTGGAGCGGGGCGAGGGCACCATCACCACCGTCGGTCCGGTGGTGCCGGAACGCCGCAGCGAGACCGTGCCGGCGGGTCGTACACCGTCGCGGCAGCTCGCGCCCGCCATTCCCGCCCTGCACATCCTGGCGTCCTCTAGGTCGGTGCTGCGCGACGGCGAGCCGTTGCCGCTGACCCGGCTGGAGTTCGATCTGCTGCTGCACCTGGTCGCGAATCCCCGACGGGTCTTCACCAGGCTCCAGTTGCTCAACGCCGTCTGGGGTTACGAGCACGCCGGCGTACGCACGGTCGACGTGCACGTGCGTCGGCTGCGCGGCAAGGTCGGCGTGGACGTTCCGCTTGTCACCACCGTCTACGGCGTCGGTTACCGGTTGGCCGACGACGCCCGGGTCACCCTCGACCGGGCCGGCTGACCGGGTCGCGCCGGCCTGGCCCGGCCTCGCTCCGACCGGCGGGCACCATTGTGGGATGCGCGTACGTCCCATCTCACCGCCGCTCCTGGTCAGCGAGCTGGCCGAGCGGCTGGCCGGCGCGAGGTCGACCGGACGGCTGCGGGTCGCGTTGGACGGTGCGCCGGCCGCCCGGCCCGACCACCTGGCCGACGCCCTGGTCGATCCACTGCGCGCCCTCGGCCACCCGGTGCTGCACGTACGGACCGAGGACTTCCTGCGCCCCGCCTCGCTACGCCTGGAACAGGGCCGGACCAACCCGGATTCGTACTACGAGAGCTGGATCGACGAGGCCGGTCTGCGGCGGGAGGTGCTGGACCCGGCGGGGCCGGACGGGCCCGGGAGGGTGCTGCCCTCGCTCTGGGACGCCCGGACGGACCGGGCCAGCCGGGCCGCCTACGTCGACCTGCCACCCGGCGGGGTGGTACTGGTCAGCGGTGCCTTCCTGCTCGGCGGCGGGCTGGCCTTCGACGTCGTCGTACACCTGGAGATGTCGGCCGCCGCGCTGCGTCGGCGCACCGGGACCGACCTGGCCTGGACCCTGCCGGCATTCGACAGGTACGCCGCCGAGGTCGCCCCGGCCAGCTTCGCCGACGTGGTGGTCCGGGTCGACGACCCGCGTCGCCCGGCGTTGGTGGAATCCGTCGACGGACCGGTTTGAGTCGCCGACAGCGCGGGTAAACGCGGGGCTCACAGCGCCCGGGTGCGATGACTTGGGCGGTATGACCGGGTGTGGACCGACCCGCCCGCGCAGACCATAAGGCCCAGGAAAGGCAGGCAGCGATGCTCGTCCACGACACGGTCGGCACCGGCCGGTCCCAGGCGGAGACCGACCAGATCCGGCTCTCCCTGCAGGCCCGCCACGACGAGCTGACCGAGGAGTACCAGCAGGCGGTGCAGCAGAGCCAGGTGCTGCGGCTCGTCGAGGTCGGCGACACCGCCGGCGACGACCAGGCCGACAGCGGCACCAAGACCGCCGAGCGGGACACCGCACAGTCGTTGCTGCGGACCATCCTGGACCGTCGCGCCCAGTACGAGCACGCCCTGGCCCGGCTCGCCGAGGGCACCTACGGTTTCTGTGAGGGCTGCACCGCGCCGATCCCGGTCGAACGGCTGGAGATCTTCCCGTCGGCCACCACCTGCGTCACCTGCAAGCAGACGCGCGAGCGTCGGGCGGCCTGACCCGCAACGGTTGCCGGTCGGTCCGGGACACGGTGGACTCCACCCATGGGCGAGATCAAGGTGGGCACCGCGTCCTGGACCGACCGGACTCTGCTGGACTCCGGCTGGTACCCCCAGACCGCCGACAACCCGGAGAAACGGCTGGCCTACTACGCGCGCCAGTTCCCGCTGGTCGAGGTCGACGCCACCTACTACTCGCCGCCCGCGGAGCGTACGGCGAGGCTGTGGGCCGAGCGGACCCCGGCCGGTTTCACCTTCAACGTGAAGGCGTTCAGCCTGCTCACCGGCCACCCCACCCGGGTCAGCGCGATCTACAAGGAGCTGCGTCCGGAGACCAGCAAGCGCAATCTCTACCCCGACGACCTGCCGCCGCAGGCGTACGAGGAGGTCTGGACGCGCTTCCTCAGCGCCCTCGATCCGCTGGTCGAGGCGGGCAAGCTCGGCGCGCTGCTGTTCCAGTTCCCGCCCTGGTTCACCATCCGGCGTGACAACAAGCAGTACCTGCTGGAGGTGACGCGGCGCTGCGCGCCGCTGCGCCCGGTCTTCGAGTTCCGGCACGCGTCCTGGTTCGACGGCGACAACGCCACCGAGACCCTCGACTTCCTGCGTGCGCACCGGCTCGCGTACGTCAGCGTGGACATGCCGCAGGGACACCGCTCGTCGATCCCGCCGGTGTTGGCCGCCACCTCCGACCTCGCGGTGGTGCGCTTCCACGGGCACAGCGACAAGTGGACCAGCAAGGACATCCACGAGAAGTTCGGCTACCACTACTCCGAACGGGAGCTCACGGACTGGGCCCCCAAGCTCCGCGAACTGGCCGGCGAGACCGAACAGACGCACGTACTCATGAACAATTGTTACCGCGATTATGCCCAGACCAACGCCCAGCAACTCCAGGCCCTGCTCGGCGAGACCGGCTGACGTTCCCGCCTCCGTGCCCGGCGTCGTGCAGAGCCGAGGATGCGACCGAGGCGGCCCGGCCCGGCGGTGCCCGGCTGCTGGGTACGCGCAGCAGTGGCCACTTTCCGTAGACCTGCCCTAGCCCGTCCGGCCTTCCACCCTGCTCCCTTTGCTCTGCTTCAACCCACGCAAAGAACTACTCTCCGTGTCGATATGGCCGTGGGCTCATCGGTGCCCCCGCCGCATCTCACCAGCTTGTGGACTAGTGCGTGGAGTGAAGCAGAGCAAAGGGGCTGAACAGGGGTAGCGGGGGTGACGTCAAGGCCGTCACTGAGGATTAAATGGGGCGACGATCGATGCTGTCACGGAGGGTGACAGTTGTTTCGGTGACTCGCGCCTGACCGCCAGCGGTTCGAGTGTGATGGGGGCGCGGGCGGTTCTCACCCGGGTGGGGTGAGGGCACCTCACCTTGCGGCAACCGAGGATGGGGTCAAGCGGGCGACGCGCCGTTGGCGATCGTCCGCGCGGAAGCGACACCACGGAGGTGACCGCGATGACCGTTCGGGTCGTACCGCATCGGCGGCGAACCGGCGTCCTGCGCACCGTCGGAGCGTCCGAGCAGCCTCGACGGGTCGCCCGGGCCGGCCGCGACAGCCCGATCCGGTACCGGCGCGGCCCGGTGGGTCCGCCGCGACGTCACGACGACCGACGGTGGGAAACCGACCTACGGGGGTGGACAGATGGCTGAGCAGTTCCAGTCCGCGATCGAGTCCTCGATGGACAAGACCAACCTGATCCTGAAGGACATCGAGCAGGCGTACGGATGGCCGAAGGAGCAGCGCAACCAGTCGTACGCCGCGTTGCGTACCGTGCTGCACCTGCTCCGCGACCGGATGCCGGTGCAGGAGAGCGTGGAGTTCTCCGCGCAACTGCCGGTCGTGGTGCGGGGCATCTACTTCGACGGCTGGCAGCCGCAGAACGTGCCGATCAAGCTCAACCGGGACGACTTCCTCTACGAGGTCCGCCAGGGCTTCCCGTACGACGTGGCCGGCGGCCCGGAGCGGGTGGTCCAGGTGGTGCTGGACACCCTGCGTCGGCACATCACCCAGGGCGAGTGGGAGGACGTCAAGGGCACCATGCCCGCTGACCTCGCCCGGATCATGCCCTGACTCCGGGCCCGTCGTGACCCGCCCCGCCCATTGTGGGGTGGGTCGACGCGCCCGGTTCGCCGGGCCGGCGGCCCCGGCCCTACCAGAGGTCGAAGTGGAACACCTCGAACGACGTGCCGTAGCGCACGCCCAGCCGGGCGCCGACCGGCCGCGCGCCGCCCTCCAGGAACTCCTCGGCGTCGAAACTGCCGTCGCCCAGGCCGGTCAGGTACGCCTCATGGGCCAGCAGCGACGCGACCCCCTGGTCGAACGTGGCGGTGGTGTCCACACCGTGCCGGGAACGCGGCGACGAGGCCGCCCACACCTGCCGTACGCGGCCCCACGGCTCGACGCCGTCGGTGAGCTGCTCCGGGAAGATCCAACGGTTGCCGGCGTCACGGACCGCATCCAGGGTGGCCCGCCCCACCGCGATGTGGTCGGCCTGGTTGAGCACGTCAGCGCCGTCCCAGGTGGCCCGGAAGTTGTTGGTGATGACGATGTCCGGGCGGTGCCGCCGGACGACTGCGGCCAGTTCCCGGCGCAGCGGTACGCCGTACTCAAGCACCCCGTCGGGCAGGCCCAGGAACTCGACCGTGTCCACGCCCACCAGGGCTGCCGACTCCCGCTGCTCTCGCTCGCGTACCTCTCGGGCACGCGGCGGCGGCATCCCGTCAATGCCCGCCTCGCCGCTGGTGACCAGGCAATAGACGATCTGCTTGCCCTGCCCGGTCCAGCGGGCGATGGCGGCGGCGGCACCGAACTCCAGGTCGTCGGGATGGGCCACGATCGCCAGGGCGCGCTGCCAGTCCTCGGTCACCGGCTCCAGTGGTTCAGTCATGAGCACCTCCGTCGGTGTGTCCGGCAATCCTGCCACCCGAGGCGCGGGCCGCCCGCCCGCAGCGGCGAACTGGTCATGTCGGACGGTTCGGGCGATTACGGTGGGACCAGGTGTGTGGTTAGAGAAGATCGGGAGCGGGGTACCACCCGCGGCAGGACGCAACCGACCAATGGCGGCGGGGGCGGGTCAATCCGAGGGAGCACGATGCCACTCAACGACGATGACATGCAGACCACAAGCGGCGGCGGGGCCGAGGGTCCGGCCGACGGCGG
>NZ_BOPD01000003.1:0-17213 GCF_016863575.1 Micromonospora sediminimaris | reverse complement strand
CGCGACCCCCGGTCAGCAGGACGGCGGCGCCGACGGCGCAGCCCGGTAACGGATCGCCATGACGTATCTCGATCCGCCGGGCGGCCACGGCCGCCCGGCGGCTTCGTCTCCGGCCGCCGTGCCGTCCGGCCTCGACGAGCCCGCCTATCGGGCGTCGGCCGCGGTCGCGTTGGCCCGCTGCGTCAGCGTGGAAGCGGCGAAGTTCGCCGCCGCGCACTGGGGGCGCACCCCGCTGTTGTCCCGCGCCGCCGAGTTGCCCAACCCGGCCGGCTTCACTGATCTGCTCAGTCCCGCCGACGCCGACGAACTGCTCAGCCGGCGCGGCCTGCGTACCCCCTTCCTGCGGGTGGCCAAGGACGGCCAGGTGCTGCCGGCGGCGCGGTACACCGGCGGCGGTGGCGCCGGCGCCGAGATCGACGATCAGGTCCTCGACGAGAGGATCCTCCAGCTGTACGCCGACGGCGCCACCCTGGTCCTGCAGGGTCTGCACCGCACCTGGCCGGCGCTGATCGACTTCACCCGGGACCTGAGCCTGGCCGTGGGGCAGCCGTTGCAGGTCAACGCCTACCTCACCCCGCCGGACAGCCAGGGTTTCGCCACCCACTACGACACCCACGACGTCTTCGTGCTTCAGGTCGACGGCCGCAAGCACTGGCGGATCCATCCGCCGGTGCTGCCCGACCCGCTGGAGCGGCAACCATGGGGCGGCCGCGCCGACGAGGTCGCCGCGATCGCACAGGGGCCCGCCGCGCTGGACGTCGTCCTGGAACCGGGTGACGCGCTCTACCTGCCCCGGGGTTGGCTGCACAGCGCCCAGGCGCAGGAATCCAGCTCGCTGCACCTGACCGTCGGTGTCCGGGCGTTGACCCGGTACGCGTTGGTCGAGGAGTTGCTCGCGCTGGCCGCCGAGGACCAGCGACTGCGGGCGACCCTGCCGTTCGGCGTCGACGTGGCCGATCCGGACGCCATCGAACCGGAGCTGACCGAGACGGTCGAGGCGCTGCGGGAGTGGCTGCTGCGGGCCGACCCGGCCGCCGTGGCCGGCCGGCTGCGGCAACGGGCCTGGTCGGCGTCGCGTCCGGTGCCGATCCGGCCGTTGGCTCAGGCCGCCGCGATCACCGCGCTCACCGCCGACAGCCGGGTCACCGTCCGGGCGGGCCTGCGCTGGCAGTTGGTCAGCGAGGGCGAGCGCGTGGCGTTGCGCCTTTTCGACCGTACGGTCACCCTGCCCGCGCAGTGCGGACCCGCGGTGCGGGCGCTGCTCGCCGGCCCGGCGGTCCGCGTCGGCGACCTCCCCGGCCTGGACACCGACGCCGACCGCCTCACCCTCACCCGCCGCCTCCTCCGCGAGGCCGCCCTCACCCCCGCCTGATCGTCCCGCCGCCCAGCTCACCGTGATCAAGAAGTTTGCGTCGGTCTCGCCGGAAATCCCGACGCGAACTTCTTGATCAACGAGGGGGGGAAGGGTGGTCAGGGGAGGGGGAGGGCCAGGAGGAGAAGAGTGATGGTGAGGCCGGCGATGACGACGATGAGGACGGGGCGAGGGCTCAGCACGGCGTGGCGACGGTCGGCGATCAGGCGCGCCGGGATCAGGCCGAGCACCGGGCCGAGCAGCGTCACCACCAGCGCCAGCACCGGCAGGCCGACGGCCAGGTCACCGTCGTTGCGGACACCCAGGGCGCGGGCGACGGCGCCCAGCGCGTACGCCAGCACCGCACCGCCGACGCCACACAACGCCAACAGCGGATTGACGTTGCCCGGTAGCTCGCCTGGCTGACGGGTACGGCGCAGTAGATCGCGTACCGCCTCCAGCAGCGCGACCGGGTCGCCGGTCGCGTCCGGCGCAGGCGCCGGCGGCGCCCCGGCCCGTCGCCCGCCACCGCCCAGCCGGCTGTTCAGCTCCTGCCACAGCACCGCCACCTCGGCGTCCACCCGTTCCTGTGCCTCGCGCGCGGCCGCCAGCTCCCGCTCGGCCTGGTACACCTCGTCGGCGGACTCGGCCACCGCTCGGTCGGCCGCCGCACACTGCTGGTCGTACCAGTTTCGCGCCTCGTCGCGCTGCTCGCGCACCCGGGCGGCCAGCTCGGCGAGCCGTCGCAGCTGGGCGGTGTACGTCTGGCTGGTGACCGGTTCGTTCATCGGGCCGGCCCGTAGGGAATGATGGTCTGCCCGGTCCGGTGCACCGCCCGGTCGAAGAAGAGCCCGCGCCACGGGCGGGGGTACCAGTCCGGCCCACCGCTGCCCGGGTACAACGACGGGCCCAACTCCCCGCCGTGGGTGTCCAGTGCCACCCAGGCGCCGATCTGATCGGTGCGGGCGCCGGTGCCACCCAGGTCGGCGCGCATCCGGGCCACCCCACGCCACCAGGCCAACACGTGGGTACGCCGTTCGGGGCCGTCGTGCAGGATCCGGCGCAGGCTCTCCAGCCCGGTGGCGCGGCCGGTGCGTGCGGCGAGCGTCCCAGCCGCCGCATCGACGGCGAACAGCAGCAGATAGTGAGGTGCTCCGGTGGCGCCGGGCGCACCCAGTGCATCGGCCGTCTCGGCCATCAGCTCGGCCACGGTCTCCTCGTCGTACCAGGCGGCGTCGTCGGCGAGATCCTCGTACAGGGCCCGGGCTGCCGGGTCGGCGTCCGGATCCAGGCAGGCGATCGAGAAGCGGGCGCTGCCGGGGCGGTGCTGCCGGGCCAGCGATCGGGCCGCCGAGTCCAGCACCGCGCACGCCTCGTCGACCCGGGTACCCAGCACGGCCAGGTTACGGCCGGGTGCCCGGGGCAGGCGCAGCACCGCCGAGCGGGCCTGCACGTCGATGATCTCGCCGAGCAGCGCGACCGGCCCCCGGGGCGTACCGACCTCCGGCGCCCGCAGCGCCCGGAAGTCCGGCGCGTCGGCCAGCCGAGGAACGGCGTCGCCGTCGAAGAGACGGGCGGGCGACGCCTCCGCCGGACGCATCCGCCACAGCCGGTGCTGCAGGTCGCTCCACGTCTCCCAGTCGCTGGCCGACGGGATCCGGGCCACCTGGTTGCCCTCGGAAAGGCCCGACTCGGCGTTCACCACGGCGTGGAACTTCGGCAGCGACTGGGCGGCGTCGTTGCGTTCGGCGAGGATGCGCAGCGCCTTCGGCAGCGCGATCCGCAGGGTGAACTGGGCCACCAGCGCGGGTCGACCCCACAGCGCCTCGATGCCGCGTACGTCCTGTGAGGCCAGCACCAGGTGGATGCCCTGGGAGCGGCCCCGGCGGGCCAGGTCCTCCAGCAGGTCGGCCGCCTCCCGGGCGACCGCGTCCCGGCCGGCCAGCAGCATCTGGAACTCGTCGACCACCGCGACGATGCGCGGCCAGTGTCCGGTCGGGTCCACCGCGCGCAGCTCGGCCAGCTTGGTGACCTCGTGTTTCTTGGCCGCGTCCGCCCGTCGGCGCAACTCTTCGGCCAGGAAGCGCAGCAGCGCCAGGCCGAACTCCCGGTCGGTGTTGACGTTGATGCCGACCAGCCGCATGTGCGGCAGCCAGCTCGGGTCCCGCCGGCCCTGGGCGAACCGGGCGAAGGACACCCCCTCCTTGAAGTCCAGCAGGTAGAACTCCAACTCGGCGGGGGAGTATCGGGCCGCGAGGGCCCCGATCCAGGCGAAGATCAGGTTTGTCTTGCCGGTGCCGGAGGGGCCCCCGATCAACGCGTGCGGTGGATAGTCGCCGAGGGTGAGCAGCACCGGCCGGCCCTGTGGTCCCTCACCGATCGGCGCGGTCAGCCCGGTCGCCGAGTCCTCCCGCCACATCTGGTCGGCCGGCGGCAGCAGATCGGTGAACGGGGTGGGCGCGGGGCCGGCGCTGACCACGGAGGCGATGTCCCGGCAGGTCTCGGTGACCAGGGAAGCCGGCGGAGGCGGGTCGAGCCGGACCGGCAGGCTGCCGATCCGGGCGCCGTCGGCGGTCACCGTCACCCGGGTAACCGCTTGTTGGTCGGGCACCGGCACACCCCGCACGATCAGGTGGACCCCGCAGGCTGCGCCGGCACGGGCCACCCGGTCGAGCTGGCCGCGCTCGTGCCGGGACAGTTCGTCGCCGCCGAGCAGCACCGCGACCCGCCACGGCTCCGGCCGGCGTCCCGTCGCGGCGGCCAGGTCGCGCAGCGACGCGTGCTCGCCGGCCAGGACGGTCTCGTTGATCCGGCGGATCTGTTCCACCAGGTCGTCCAGGAGTCGACCCAGACCACCCGGGCCGACGAAGGTGAGCAGCCCCGCCGGACCCAGCGGAGCGAATCCGGCCAGCCCGCCGCCGAGCCGGTCCGGGTCGTAGCCGACCAGCCGTACGCTGCCCGGTGCCGCCCGGCCCAGGCTACGCAGCAGCAGCGCGGCGACCACGGCGGCGCAGCCGTCGGCGTCCCCGTCCAGCGTCACGTGCCCGGAATCGAGCAGCGGTACCAGTGCCGGTACCGGCTCGGTGCCGGCCAGCCGGACGGTGCCGATCCGGGTCGCTCCCGGTGGTTCGGCTCGCTCGGCCGGGGTGGGGCGCCACCCAGGCCAGTCCGCCGAACCTGCGCCGGGCGCCTCCCGGGCCGCGGCCTCGGCCGCCTCCCGGGCCAGCACCGCCAACCGTGCCGCGTGCCGGGAGTCGATCTCGGCGAGGCGGCGGTCGCGTTCGGCGCCGACACGCTCCGGCACGCCGGCGGCGGCCCGACGTACCCGCACCGCCCGATCGTGGGCCGCCGAGAGCGTGATCTGTGCCGTGGCCGACCGTTGCCGGGACGCACCGAGTGCCTCGGCGAGCAGTTCCCGGACGCGGGTGACCAGCTGATTGCGCCGGTCAGCCATTGATACCGCGCCTCGGCTGGCTGACTGGCTCGTCGGGGGAGGTGGGCCGGCCGTGGGAGGGCCGGTCGCCGGCACCGGGCTCGGGCGGCAGGTCGCGGCCGAGACGGTCGAGCAGGACACCGGTGAGCACCCCGGCGGTGACCGCCGGGTCGGCGGCGTGCGGCTGCTCGCCCTCGCCGCGCCGCGGCGGAGGCATCCGGCAGACCCGGCTGAGCAGGGTTTCCAGCACCGGGGCTGGCAGGCCGGGGAGCAGGTCGCGGACCCGACCGTCCAGTTCGCGGTGCAGCCGGGCGAGGTCGTCGCCGCGCGGCGGATGACCCAGCAGTTCGCTGGCGAGGTCGCGCAGCAGCGGCGGGGCCACGGCGGCCAGCCCCAGACCGACGTCGGCGTGCGCGCCACGTAGCTCGCGGTGCAGCCGGTCGCGATCACCGGCCCGGACACCGCGTACCACCCGGTGCAGCAGTTCCCGGGAGTCAGCGATGCGTTCGTCAGGTTGTTCCGCCGGACCCTCCCGCTCGCCGGTCAGCTCGGCCACCCGCACCGACCACCAGCGACGCAGCCGCAGCTCGCCGGCGGGTTCGGGCGCGGCGACCACCGGTTCGGCCGCCCCGGGCGCGTCGTGCACCGGCCGCCGTTCGGGCTGCCCCGGCGTCGGTGGCGCGCCGTCGGGGGCCAGCCCGATCGCGGCGAGGTACGCGGTCAGCTGCTCCTGGGCCAGCCGCAACGCGTAGCCGGCGGTTTCCGCGTGCTCGGTGGCGGCGGACAGCTCCGGTACCCCCATCGGGTTGGCCGACTCCTGACGTACCCAGCGCAGCCGCTCACTGGCCAGGCCGAATTTTTCCAGCGCCTGCCCGAGCAGACCCAGCGGCAACTCCTCGGCGGCGGCGCGGACCTGCGCGCCGACCTCCTCGACGATGGACACGCCCGCCCCTACAGCGTCGAGACGTACTGCTGGGCCTGCTCGACCGCGACGAGTGTCGCGGCGAGGCACTCCTCCAGCTCCTGGCTGGCCTGGGTCAGCGACGCCTGCGCCGCCTCCACCGTGGTGTGACCGCTGCCCTCCAGCGCCCCGGCGAGGGTCTGCTGCGCCTCGGCCAGTTTCTCGCCGGCGGCCTGCACGGCGCTCTGACCGTCACCGATCTGCTGAAGTGCGACATCGATGGCTGCCTTGAGCTCGGCGACGCTCGCCACGCGGAACCTCCTGGGGGCGGGGAGGACTCCATTAGAGCCTATGCCGGTAGGGGACAGAACAACTGCCCTGTCAGTGTTCCTGCCCCGCTGACCGGTTGTCGACCATAGACACCCCGGGTCCGATTCGTGGGACCGGTGGGTGGGCGATCACCCACCGCCACCACCGGTCAGCCACCGTGGTCCCCGCACCTCCGCGCCGTACGCGGTGACCCGCTGCCGCAGCTCGCGGTCGGCAGTCACCACCACCCGTCGCCGCGGCCCGGTGCCGGCCACCAGGTCGACCACGGCATCGTCGCCGGAGCCGGCGGCGGACACCACGCGTACTCCCTCGACGCCCGGCACGTCCCGGGCCGCCCCCTCCACCACCAGCACCACCTCGACCGGGGGTGGCAGTTCCGGCGGCAGACCCCGCCCACCCAGGGGGACGAGCGTGTCGCGTAGTCGGGCGGTGGCGCCGGCCCGGTCGCGCCACCAGCCGTTCGGGCGCGAGCCGACCACGTTGGCCGCGTCCACGATCAGCAGCGGTGTCGGTTCCATCCGTTCAGCCTGCCATCCGGTGTCGGCAACGGCTGGTTGGCCCTTCGTGGCGTTTGTCCGGCCGGCGCCGGGGTAGCCCGTGCCGACCGTCTCGCCCGACCGCGGAGGACAGACATGATTGGACCCGGTGACTTCGGCTCCGACCCGTGGGACGAGTTCCTGGCGCGGTACTTCGGTCGGGGCGAGGGCGGGCGACGCCCGGCGCATCGGGTCGACATCACCCGACTGATGACCGCGGACGCGCGGGAGATGCTGGCCGACGCGGCGCGTCGGGCCGCGCAGAAGCAGAGCAACGACCTGGACACCGACCACCTGCTCTGGGCCGCGCTGCAACGCGAGCCGCTGCGCGACCTGGTCCGGCGGGCGGGCGCGGACCCGGACACCCTGGTCAACGCCCTCGGCGGACGCGGCGACGGCGCCCCACAGGGTGAGGTGCCGCCGAACCTGTCGTTGACCCCGGCGGCCAAGCGTGCCCTGCTCGACGCGCATCAGTTGTCCCGGGCGATGGGTGCCAACTACATCGGGCCCGAACACATCCTGATGGCCCTGCCGTTGAACCCGGAGTCGCCCGCCGGCCGGATGCTCGCCGCCGGCCGGATCCAGCCGGAGTCGTTGCAGGCCGCCAATGCCGAACGTGGTCCGGCCGGCGGGCCTCGACCGGACCGGGGCACGCCGACGCTCGACCAGTACGGCCAGGACCTCACCGACCTGGCCCGCAACGACCAGATCGACCCGGTGATCGGGCGCGCCGACGAGATCGAGCAGGCGGTGGAGATCCTGTCCCGGCGTACCAAGAACAACCCGGTGCTGATCGGCGAGGCCGGCGTCGGCAAGACCGCGATCGTGGAGGGCCTGGCGGAGAAGATCTGCGACGGCGACGTGCCGCAGACGCTGCTCGGCAAGCGGGTGATCCAGCTCGACCTGGCCGGCCTGGTCGCCGGCACCCGGTACCGGGGCGACTTCGAGGAGCGGCTGAAGAAGGTGATCGACGAGATCCGGGCCCACCGGGAGGAGCTGATCATCTTCCTGGACGAGATCCACACCCTGGTCGGGGCGGGCGGTGCGGGCAGCGAGGGCGGCATGGACGCCTCCAACATGCTCAAGCCGGCGCTGGCCCGCGGCGAACTACGGGTGATCGGCGCGACGACCCTCGACGAGTACCGGCGCACCATCGAGAAGGACGCCGCGCTGGCCCGGCGTTTCCAGCCGGTGTTCGTACCCGAACCCACAGCCGAGGACACCGTGGCGATCCTGCGCGGGCTGCGGGACCGCTACGAGGCACACCACCAGGTCCGCTTCACCGACGAGGCGTTGGTCACCGCCGTCGACCTGTCCGACCGCTACATCACCGACCGCTTCCTCCCCGACAAGGCAATCGATCTGATCGACCAGGCCGGCGCCCGCGTCCGGCTGCGTACCCGGACCCCGGACGCCGACGTGCGTGACCTGGAACAGCAGCTTGAGGAGGTACGGCGGGACAAGGAGCAGGCCGTCGCCGACGAACAGTACGAACGTGCCTCCGCCCTGCGCGACCGGGTCGCCGAACTGGAGAGCCAGGTCAACCGGGCCCGGGGCGACGACGGCAGCGGCAGCCAGGTGCCGGAGGTCGGACCGGAGGAGATCGCCGAGGTGGTGTCCCGGGCCACCGGCATCCCGGCCAGCCAGCTCACCGAGGAGGAACGCGACCGGCTGCTGCGGCTGGAGGGTCAGCTCCACGAGAAGGTCGTCGGGCAGGACGACGCGGTCGCCGCGGTCGCCGAGGCGGTCCGTCGCTCCCGTACCGGCCTGGCCGACCCGAACCGGCCGATGGGCAGCTTCCTGTTCCTCGGCCCCACCGGCGTCGGCAAGACCGAACTGGCGCGGGCGTTGGCCGAGGCCCTGTTCGGTGAGGCGGACCGGATGGTCCGGGTCGACATGAGCGAGTTCCAGGAACGGCACACGGTCAGTCGACTGGTAGGTGCTCCGCCCGGCTACGTCGGGTACGAGGAGGCCGGCCAGCTCACCGAGGCGGTGCGTCGCCGCCCGTACGCGGTGGTGCTGCTCGACGAGATCGAGAAGGCCCACCCGGACGTGTTCAACGTGCTGTTGCAGGTGCTCGACGACGGGCGACTGACCGACAGCCAGGGCCGCACCGTCAACTTCAAGAACACCGTACTCATCATGACGAGCAACCTCGGCTCCGAACTGATCACCGGCACCCAGCGCGCGGTCGGCTTCGGCGCCGGCGAGCCGGGGCAGGAGAGCGACGAGCTGCGGGAGCGGCTGATGCGCCGGTTGCAGGAGAACTTCCGCCCCGAGTTCCTCAACCGGATCGATGAGGTGATCATCTTCCGTCGGCTGGAGGCCGAGCAACTGCGCCAGATCACCGAACTGCTGCTGGAGGAGACCCGTCGCCGGCTGCACGCCCAGGACATCGAGGTGGACTTCACCACGGCCGGCATCGACTGGCTCGCCGACCACGGCTACCAGCCGGAGTTCGGCGCCCGGCCACTGCGCCGGGTGATCCAGCGGGAGGTCGACAACCACCTGTCCCGGATGCTGCTGGAGCAGCAGATCTCACCCGGTCAGCGGGTCACCGTCGACGCCCGGGACGACCGGCTGGCCTTCGACGTGGCGGCCGGCCGGGGTCATGCCAGGGCGGAGACCTCGCATCCCCGCTGACCGGAAGGGTACTGATGACCGAACCGGACGAGGCCCGCGAAGACGAGCGGACCGAGGCGATCCTGGCGCCACCGACGGCCAACCCCGCCCGGGTGCAGGTGCCGCCGGAGGGGCTGGGCGGGCAGACCGACGAGGGGCACCCGGAGGAGTCCGGGTCGCCGCCGGCAGAGGAGGGCTGATGGTACGCGAACAGCGACTCGACCCAGAGGTGGAAGTGCTCTGGGAGGACTTCCACGCCGAGGTCAACGTGCCGTCCGAGCAACTGCGACAGTGGCTGCTGACCCGGGGCTCCGGCGAGAACGCGTTCGGCCCCGACCCGGACCTGAACCTGCCGGAGCCGGGCCGGCAGATCCTCGCCGTGCTGCGGAAACGCAAGGTCGACCTGACCCCGGAGGACATCGACGTGATGCGTGACGCCGTCGAGCGGATCCGATCGTTGACCGCGGCCAAGCCCGGCCGGGGCAACTCCGACGACGAATGGCGGCACAGCCTGCTCGACCTGGGCCACGACGTGCTCGTCGAACGCTGACCCGCCACGGTCGTCCCCGGCGCCGCCGCATCGCGCCGGGGACGACCGTACGTCCGCGCGGGCTACTCGGCTTCGAGGCTGGCGATGGCCAGCCCGGCGGCGTCGGCGGCGGCCTGCCGGTCGGCGCGGGTCTGTTCCTCGCGGGTGAGCAGGTTGGCGTACTCGGCCAGGTCGGCCGGGTCGGGCACCTCCGGCAACCGGCGCAGGAACGCTTCGCACTCGCGTACGGCTGCGGTGTGCGCGGCGGCAGCCCGACGAAGCAGTTCGCGGTCGTCGGCGGCGGGATAGAGGTCGGTCATACCCGCCCCTTACCCGCGCTCAGCCGGTTCGCACCCGATGCGCCGACACCACCGGTGCCGGTCGTCGAACTCCGAACGCCGGGTTCCGCAGCAGCCAGGCCAGGTACGCCGGATGCGGCGCAAGGGCATCGGTGTACGCGACCAGAGCGGTCTCCAGCACCAGGTCGGCGGTGCGGGCGGCGGCGGACTCCGGGTGCCAGCCCAGCATCAGCCGCCAGCGCAGCGGCGCATCGACCAGCCGGCGGGTCACCAGACCGGCGACCGGCCGGAACGTGGCCTGACACAACGCCACCGCCTCGCCGGCGTCGACCAGATCGATGCAGCTGCGCACGTCGGCCTCGTACACCTTGCGGGGGGTGAACCCGGCCCGGGCGCAGGCGGCGGCGAAGCAGTCGCCGAAGCAGCCGTCCCCCGGGGCCGCCACCCACTGTTCGTGCCGCAGGTCGGCCAGGTCCACCTCGTCGCGCCCGGCCAGCGGGTGGGTCTCCGGCAGCAGCACCATGACCGGGTCGACCGCGACCTCCCGCCAGCTCAGCCCGTAGTCCGCCGACGGTGTCGAGTCACCGCAGACCCCGGTCAGCGCGTAGTCCAGCCGTCCGCCGGCGACCAGCTGGGCCAGCTCGTCGACCGACCAGGAGGCATGCGTGCTGATCTGCGCCTGTGGTTGCTCGGCGGCCAGCCGGTGCACCAGCCGACCCAGGATCGGGCTGTTCACGCCGCCGAACCGGTACCGGCGGGGGGCGTCGCCCGCGCCGGCCAACCGGGCCGCCTCGTCCTGCAGGCCCTTCATCGCCGGCAGCAGCACCCGGGCCCGGGCGAGCACCAGCTCGCCGAGGGCGGTGGGCCGCGCGCCGCGCCGGTCCCGTTCGAACAACGGCCCACCGAGGGTGCGTTCGATCCGCTGGAGCTGGGCGGTCAACGCCGGCTGGGCCAGGCCGAGCGTCGAGGCCGCCTTGGTCACGCTCCCTGTCTCCGCGATGGCGCAGACCACCCGCAGGTGGCGCAACTCCAGGTTCATAGCGTGACGGTAGGGCCACGGCGCAGCCGGCGGTAGTGCCTGGACGGATCAACGACCATGAACGTGGCGTGGGTCTCTCACCGAGGTGGCGGCTCGGTCAGCTCACCCAACTGGGTATGCCGACCGGCGAGGACGTCCCGAACCTTGTCGACCACCCCGACCGCCGGCTCGACGATCCGGTTCCACGGCGGGTTGTGCGGCACCGCCGGATGCGGTCGGGTCGGTGCCGCCTCCTCGGCGATCTCCAACCGGTTGCCGAGCCGGATCAGCTCCTCCTCGGTGGCGGAGGCACACAGCCGCTGCATCAGCGGATCGACCGCACGGGCGTGCGCCTCGACCCGGGCGGCGATGTCGGGCAGGTTCTCGTCGGTCAGCTCCCGCAGGGCCCGCAGCAGCTCGACGTCGCCGGTCAACACCTCGTCGACAAGCGGGTTCGCGCCCTCGACGGCGTGCCGGACGGCGGGCAGCAGGTACTGCTCCTCGCCGGAGAGGTGCCGCGACAGGGCGGCGACCAGGACGTCGCGGCCGTGCTCCGGGTCCGGACCGGGCTCGATCAGCCGCCGGGTCAACTGCAGCAGCTGCCGGTGCTCCTCGGCGACCAGGTCGGCGATGCTGCGCCCGGTGGGCTGGTAGGCGTCCCCGGGAGTGGGTGGCAGCGGCGGCAGATGGACGGACATGGTCGCCTCCTGGGCGGGCGGGCGGAGCGACGAGAGGGCTTCGACGGGCATCGGGCAGGCGCGGCAGTACCCGCGGCCGCCCGAACCGAAACTCTAGGCTGATAT
This sequence comes from Micromonospora sediminimaris, assembly GCF_016863575.1. Taxonomy (NCBI): domain Bacteria; kingdom Bacillati; phylum Actinomycetota; class Actinomycetes; order Micromonosporales; family Micromonosporaceae; genus Micromonospora; species Micromonospora sediminimaris. Next base: position 5,391 of record NZ_BOPD01000003.1, on the reverse strand, counting down.
GAAGGCACGATGACGAGCGACGCCCACGCCGCCCTTCCCGCGCCGACCGACGAGGTCGTCGAGCTGTGCCGGGACCTGCTGCGCATCGACACCACGAACACCGGCGACAACGCCACCAGCGTCGGCGAACGCGGCGCGGCCGAGTACGTCGCGGAAAAGCTCGCCGATGTCGGCATCACCCCGGTCGTCCACGAGTCCGCGCCCGGTCGGGCCAACGTGGTCGCCCGGATACCCGGTGTCGACCCCAGCCGTGGCGCGCTGCTCGTGCACGGGCACCTGGACGTCGTACCGGCCGATGCCGACGAGTGGTCGGTGCACCCGTTCTCGGGTGAGCTGCGCGACGGCTACCTGTGGGGTCGCGGTGCCATCGACATGAAGGACTTCGACGCGATGGTCCTGGCCGTGGTACGCCACTGGCAGCGTACGGGGGTGCGCCCACCACGGGACATCGTGCTCGCGTTCACCGCCGACGAGGAGGCGGGCAGCGAGTACGGTGCGCACTTCCTGACCACCCGGCACCGTGAGCTCTTCGACGGCTGCACCGAGGGCATCGGTGAGGTCGGCGGATTCTCGTACACGGTGGACCCGGCGCGGCGGCTCTACCTCATCGAGACCGCCCAGAAGGGCATCGACTGGCTGCGGCTGTACGCCAAGGGCCGGCCCGGGCACGGCTCGATGTTGCACGACGACAACGCGGTCACCGCGCTGGCCGAGGCCGTGGCCCGGATCGGCCGGCACCGCTTCCCGGTGGTGGTCACCGACACCGTGCGCGCCTTCCTGGAGGAGGTCTCCGAGGTGCTCGGGATCGACCTGGACCCGGACGACCCGGAGGCCGCCATCGCCAAGCTCGGCCCGATCGCCAACATCGTCGGCGCCACCATCCGCAACACCGCGAATCCGACCCGGCTCGCCGCCGGTTACAAGGACAACGTGATCCCCGGCCGGGCCAGCGCCACCATCGACTGCCGCAGCCTGCCCGGACAGTCGGAGCTGCTGGAGCGGCAGCTGCGTGAGCTGATCGGCCCGGACATCGCCATCGAGTACGTCCAACGGCAGCCGGCGCTGGAGACCACCTTCGACGGCGAGCTGGTCGCGGCCATGGGCGCCGCGCTGCGGGCCGAGGACCCGGGTGCCCGACCCGTGCCGTACATGCTCTCCGGCGGCACCGACGCCAAGGCCTTCTCGCAGCTGGGCATCCGCTGCTTCGGGTTCGCGCCACTGCGCCTGCCGGCCGACCTGAACTTCTCGGCGCTGTTCCACGGCATCGACGAGCGGGTCCCGGTGGACGGACTACAGTTCGGCGTGCGGGTTCTCGACCGGTTCCTGCGTACCTGCTAGACATCCTGGATTCTTCGTGAAGGGGACGCCTCACATGACCGACCAGCACGGTGAGCTGGACGCCGCTCTCGAGCGCGTGATCGAAGCGGCCCGCCACCACCTGGCCGCCGTCCGGGCCGCGCAGGGCCGGATCGACGACGACGACGTCTGGCAGGCGTACGTCGCGCTGAACAATGCGTCGTTCGCCTACGACGAGCAACTCATGGACGCCTTCGGCGAGGTCACCCCGTGGGACGTCGAGTCCATCGACCCCGACGAGGCCGATCAGCGTTTCGCCGGCGGCGAGGGCGTCGAGTCGACCGACCCGCACCCGCAGGTGATCTCCGTACGCCAGCGGCGCGACTACCGGGTGCCGAGCGTCTCCGCGCTGATCCGCATCGCCGAGGCCGCCCGCCGCGAGGGCGTGCCCGGCGACGAGGAGGTGCCGCCGGTGGAGGGCGTCGGCGAGGCCGTGCTGGAGCTGCTGCAGAGCGGCGACGGCTCGCTCGGCGCGCTCGACGTGCCGGAGCTGGAACCGCTCGACGGTGTGGTGATGGTCAGTGAGGTCGGTACCCCGGTCGACCTGGAGTCGTTCGCCGACGACGACCCGGCCGGTCCGTTCCAGCCCGGCGCCGACGACCGCCTGGTCGGCCGCCTCGACGAGCACCCGTTCCTGGAACTCGACGACGAGCACGACCACGTGCACTGACAGCACAGGCTGCCCCATCGGTCACCGGGCCGGCCGGTACGGTCGGCCCGGTGGTTGCCGCACCGCCGACGGTCAGTACGACAGGCCCGGCTGCGGCTGGTTGACCCGTCGGCGGCGCAGCATCACCTGCCGCGTACCGTCGCGGAACAGCCGCACCCGGGCCAGCTCCCAGCCGGAGTACTCCGCTTGGATCGCCAGCTGCGCCGCGGCGGTCAACCGATCGACGTTCGGCGGTAACCGCAGCGGCGCGTATTCGTAGTCCATGGGGCCTATGCTGCCCAGTTGGACCCCGGGAGCGCCACCCTTCACCGGGTGATGCTCAACCATCCCGCTCCGGATAGCCGACCTCCAGCGCCGAAACGTCGTCCAGCGCCGTGGTGATCTCGTCGGGCAGGGTCATCCGTTCCACCTGAAGCGCCCCGAGCAGCTGTCCGGAGGTGCGCGCACCGAGGATCGGGGCGGTCACTCCCGGCCGATCCCGGATCCAGGCCAACGCGACCTCCAGCGGGGAGACGCCGAGGCCACCCGCGGCCGTGGCCACCGCCTCCACGATGCTGGAGCAGCGCGGCTCCAGGTAGGTGGCGACAAAACGCTCGAAATGGGGCGAAACCGCTCGGGAGTCTGCCGGGCGACCGTGCCGGTACTTGCCGGTCAGCACGCCGCGGCCGAGCGGGGACCAGGGCAGCACACCCAACCCGAGCGCCTCGCAGGCGGGCAGTACCTCCCGCTCCACCCCCCGCTCCAGGAGTGAGTACTCCACCTGGGCGGCCACCACCGGGGCCCGCCCCGGCCAGGCCGCCTGCCAGGCCGCCGCCCGGGCGGTCTGCCAGCCGGAGAAGTTCGACACGCCGACGTAGCGGACCCGGCCACTGGCCACCGCATGATCAAGTGCCGCGAGGGTCTCCTCCAGCGGAGTCTGCGGATCGTAGCCGTGCACCTGGAACAGGTCGACGTGGTCGGTGCCGAGCCGTCGCAGCGAGGCGTCCAGCGTGCGTAGCAGGTGCCCTCGGGAGCCGTCCCGGCGTCGGCTGCCGCCCGGACGAAGCCCCGCCTTCGTCGCGATCAACAATTCCTCGCGGGGCACCAGGCTGCCCAGTAGCGAGCCGATCACCGACTCGGCGTCGCCGTCGCCGTACACGTCGGCGGTGTCGATCAGGTTGCCACCGGCGTCGAGGTAACTCTTCAACTGCGCGGCCGCGTCGTCGGCGTCGGTGTCCCGGCCCCAGGTCATGGTGCCGAGCGCGAGCCGGGAAACCGCCAGCCCGCTGCGGCCGAGCGGTCGCTGCTGCATGGGTGAACCTTATTTCGAACCAGGGCCGGACGGATATCCTCGCTCCCGTCGAGTCTGCCCGCGAATCGGGGTGAGCCGGTGATCGTCCCGGCCACCCACACCGCGTAACCTGATGCGACTGCGGATGGGGGAGGACTCTGTGCGACTCGGGCTAAGCCTCGGATACCAGACAGCGTGGAGCACGCCGGCCGATCACCTGGCCCTGGCTCAGGAGGCGGACCGGCTCGGCTACTCGGTGGTGTGGGCCGCCGAGGCCTATGGTTCCGATTCGCCGAGCATGCTGGCCTGGATGGCCGGGCAGACCGAGCGAATCGACATCGGCAGCGCGGTGATGCAGATCCCCGCCCGGACGCCCGCGATGACCGCGATGACCGCGGCCACGATCGACTCGCTCTCCGGGGGACGGTTCCGGCTCGGCCTGGGTGTGTCCGGCCCGCAGGTCTCCGAGGGCTGGCACGGCGTACGGTTCGGCAAGCCGCTGGCCCGCACCCGCGAGTACGTGGACATCGTCAAGCTGGCGGTGGGCCGTAAGGAGGTCGCCTACGACGGCGAGTTCTACACGCTGCCGCTGCCCGACGGCCCCGGCAAGGCGCTGCGGCTGGGCTTCCACCCGCCGCGCGAACACATCCCGATCTACCTGGCCGCGGTCGGCCCGAAGAACCTGGAACTGGCCGGCGAGATCGCCGACGGCTGGTTGGCCGTCTTCTACGCGCCCGAGTTCGCCCAGGAGCAGCTCGCGGCGGTGCGTGCCGGCCGGGCCAAGGCCGGCAAGGAACTGGCCGGCTTCGACGTGGTGCCGTCCGTGCCGGTCGTGGTCGGCGACGATCTGAACTCCTGCGCCGAGCTGGTCCGCTGGTACGCGGCGCTGTACGTCGGTGGGATGGGCAGCCGCCAGCAGAACTTCTACAACCAACTGGCCACCCGGATGGGCTACGGCGACGCCGCCCGCGAGGTGCAGGAGCTGTACCTGGCCAAGCGGCAGCGCGACGCCGCAGCCGCCGTGCCGATGGAGTTCATTGACCGGACCTCGCTGCTCGGTCCGAAGGAGCGCATCGCCGAGCGGATGCGCGAGTACGCCGAGGCCGGGGTCACCACCCTGTCGGTGACCCTCTTCGCCGCCGACCGCGACACCGGTGTGCAGACCCTGCGGACCGTCGCCGAGGCGCTGGACCTCTCGGGAGTCGGGGAGTGACCTGGATCGAAGCCATCGTCCTGGGCATCGTCCAGGGCCTGACCGAGTTCCTTCCGGTCAGCTCCTCGGGTCACCTGCGGATCACCTCGGCGATCTTCTTCGAACAGGACGCCGGAGCATCGTTCACCGCGGTCACCCAGCTGGGCACCGAGGCGGCGGTGCTGCTGTACTTCGCCAAGGACATCTGGCGTATCGGCCGAACCTGGGTCGTCGGCATCTGGGACAAATCCGTCCGTTCCAGCCTTGACTACCGCATGGGCTGGTACGTGATCATCGGTTCGATCCCGATCGGTCTCTTCGGCTTCCTGTTCAAGGACCAGATCCGAGAAACCGCCCGCAACCTGTGGGTGGTGGCCACCACCCTGATCGTGTTCGCCTTCGTGCTCGCCTTCGCCGAGTACTGGGGCCGGCAGACCCGTACGCTGCGGGACTTCCGGATGCGGGACGGCGTGGTGATGGGTTTCGCCCAGGCGCTGGCGCTCATCCCCGGCGTGTCACGCTCGGGAGCGACGCTCACCTTCGGTCTCTTCCTGAGCCTGACCCGGGAAACGGCGGCCCGCTACTCGTTCCTGCTGGCCATCCCGGCGGTAGTGATGTCCGGGGTGTTCAGCCTGGGTGACGTCTTCGAACCGGCGGCACCCGGCACCTCGGTACCCAGCGTCGCGCAGATGGTCGTCGCCACGCTCATCGCGTTCGGTGTCGGCTACGCGGCCATCGCCTGGCTGCTGCGCTACGTCGCGCACCACACCCTCTACATCTTCGTGCTCTACCGGGTCGCGATCGGCACGCTCGTCCTGGCCCTGCTGCTCACCGGCACCATCAGCGCCACCTGAGCCTGAGTTCTGGGGTGTGCGGCTCCGGCGTGGTTGCGGTTTAAGGGTC